>JAXJUF010000021.1:0-35657 GCA_036309185.1 Acutalibacteraceae bacterium | reverse complement strand
TCTAACATCAGACTTTGTATTACGAATCCAGCCTGCGAATGTTGATTTTGATATACCATTGGTAGCACACCATTCTGATAGAGATAGACCACTTGTCTCATAATCAGCTATTAATTTTAACTTTTCCTCTTTTGTTCTTCTTGTTGCCATAAAAAATCCTCCTTTTAATGAGAATTATATCCCATTAAAAAGAGAATGGGTAGGCGTGCTTGAGTTGACGCTTACTTTCAAACAACAAAAAGAGTTGCTGTGTACAGTGGCTCTTAGAGATATTAACATATTATAAAAAACAGGAGAGTGTGTGTACACTCTCCTAACACACCGTATTAACGGTGGCAAGAACGAACTTGAATACGAATTCTTCTCTTGACTTTGATTTTAATCTTAGCCATACCACCAACCTCCTCTCTTACCTCACAAAACATATTTCTTTTTATGTATCGTTTTGGCAATATTATGAGAGGTTTTATTGTGTGTATGGTTATTATACTCGTTTATTAGTTTTTGTCAAGTTAGTACTCCGATATGTTACTATATGGTAGTGGGTGGGGTTGTTTGATTAATAAATTCTTGGACAATTGTTAAATGATTTAAAGCGAGGTTATGATGTGAGTAAAAAAATACAAGAGAGAGTGCTGGATACACTCTCTCAAGTCACATTGCGATTAACGAGGCTTAATACGAATAGTATATTTACCCTTGACCTTGATTTAATTTTAATCTTAGCCTTGCTAATCACTTCTCTGTCTCGAAAAGGAGAATAAATTATGGCACTTGTATTTTATATCATTTAACATATGTGGTCAATTGTCTGTAAAGGCGAATAGATTTTGTAAAAGTGAACGTCATAATTGTTGGGATTTTTTTATAATTAATCTAAGATAACTGTCGTTCGTTTTTATGTTATGGTGTAACATAATGTTATACGATCAAACGGTTGGCACAGCGGTCATAGTGTACATATTGCCAGTCTTTTTTGTGGAATATTCGATACCATTATGTGTGGTTGTTTCTTTTAATGCCTCTGCAGCAGTTAGTCTTGCATTAATTTCACTTACTGTTGGATCACATGACATAATCATAGCAATCATTGAGTTTGCAACCAATTCGTCACTTGTACTTATCATCATTGTTAATCCATCAAAACCACTTTCCGTTTCCGATGAAGCCATTATCCAAGCGTTTTTGTTTGCAACGAAGCCGATATTGCCAATATTGTTATATGTGTTATCTCTAATATCTACCATAACTTGCCCATCTTTATTTTTAGTTGATGCACCACCAAATTGAGAGCAACCAAGAGTTACAGACTTATCAAAAAACATATCACTAAATTCTTTTGGTGTAAATATAAATTTACCATTTTCAACGAAGGATTCTAATTTATATGATTCACTATCTATGTTCTGACAAGTGCTACAAATTCTTTGTTTTGTACCAGGGGTAGAAATAGTAGCTTTATCAATGATTTCCCATTCACTATAATTATGTTCTAAACATGACCCTTCCTGAAGTTTACAAACAGAACAGGTTTTAGGATTACTACATGTTGCATCTATCCATGTATGTTCAACAGGCTTACCCTCTGTTCCATCACAATCCTTGCAGGTTTTCGCAGTTGTGCATGTTGCTGGTATCCAATCGTGTTCGACAGGTTCACCTTCCGTTTTACCACAATCCTTACAGATTTTTGCGGTTGTACATGTTGCATCTATCCAATTATGTTCCAAAGTATTACCATCTGTTGCATCACACTTCATACAAGTTACAGGTGATGTACAGGTGGCGGGTTTCCAATCATGAAAACATACAGTGGAAAGTGTTATTGCTGTACCAACTATGATGGTCAGCAATCCACCAACAAGAAAAAACAGCCATTTTTTAATATGTTTCTTTTTTACAGGACGTGGGGGTTCTTTTATGAGAGAAAATCCACATTGGTTGCAAAATTCATTGTTTTGTTTGTTTATACTACCACAATTTGGACAAGTTTTTGTATTTTCTGTGTTCATTGTTTCTTCCTACTAAAAATAAAAAGTGCGTAACCGAAGCTACGCACCGAAAAATGCACAACTCCGATTGCTGCGACACAAACTTCACTTCCTTAATAAGGTATGCGAAAAAGAGTATGCATTTTTACCTAAGTAAAATACACACCTAATCAAGGAAATATTCAGTTTGTGTCGCAAATATAGTTTACAATATTTGTAAACAAATGTAAACAGAAAAATAAAAAATCAAACAGAAAAATTGGTGAAAACATAAAGGCAGAGAACCAAAAGTCCTCTGCCTGTTGTATTCCATATTAAATCAACAATTTTCATCTTTGTTAATAAAAACCAAAAATCCGAACGTTTCACCCATAAGGTAAAAGTTCGGATTATTTTGGTTTGGTGGGAGATGGTGGATTCGAACCACCGAAGGCATAGCCAGCAGATTTACAGTCTGTCCCCTTTGGCCACTCGGGAAATCTCCCATATTAAGTTAAATAAAAGGCTACTAAACCAGTTAGTAGCCTTTGGAGCTGGTGGACGGACTCGAACCCCCGACCTGCTGATTACAAATCAGCTGCTCTACCAACTGAGCTACACCAGCGTATTTTTTTAAGCTCTCGCCTAACGCTCATTTAATATAACATATAAAAGAGCAAATGTCAACACTTTTTTGAAAAAATTTAAAAATAATCGAAAATTTTTATGCTGTTGAAATTTATTTTCTGATTTATGCTTATAAATCAGTTTTATATATAAACAACAGGGAATAAAAACAAAAAAGCAGGGCAAAAGCTCTGCTTATAATGTTTATTCAGATTAACTTCAAATTAAGCTGATGCATTTAGCTTGCGGGCTAGTGCAGACTTACTTCTAGCAGCTGTATTCTTATGAAGGATACCCTTGCTTACTGCTGTGTCAATCTTTTTAACTGCAAGACGTACTGCCTCTGCTTTATCAGCAGCGTTTGTATCGATTGCAATGTGAGCGTTTTTAACAGATGTTCTAAGAGCTGACTTGAAAGCCTTGTTTCTTGCATTCTTTGTAGCTGTAACCTTAACTCTCTTCTTAGCTGATTTAATGTTTGGCATTTAGTGCACCTCCTTTGCCCATACTCAAGTACAACATATCTTATCATTTTATTGATAAAATTGCAAGTGTTTTTCAAAATTTTTTTGAATATCTAATTTTTTCTACAATACACATAGCTTAGTTTTATTTATGATAAATTATTTAGTAAAAATATAAACACTATATTATTGTTTATTCTGTCTGTAATATTTAAAGTAGTAAATAGCTCCTGTTGCAAGCAAAACAACTGCTGATATAGCTCTTATTATCCAAGCGTATATTCCACTAAGTAGCTCTGTTTGTATAGGAATATCAGCAAGCCACCACGCACCTAAAAATATAAAATATATGCCTGGTAAAAGTAAAAAGCGATACTCCTTTATAGCCGTAAAAACAAGATAGATCCCACTTAGAAAAAATACGATAATATACAAGTAATTCATTATTAGTACCTCTAATTATTCCGTTGCAGTTCTTCTTGTTCTGCGTTTGTTTTTTGAGCTTTTACGTTTGCTTTTTTCTTTTTTAGGTCTGCTATAGATAAGGCATAGCATTAGATAACCACCAAAAATTATAACGCCTGCATAATGCACCCACTGCATAGCCTCAATTCCAGGCCATAGCTGTGATACAAGATAATCAAACATTATCCATATTCCTTCAAACAAAAAGAATAATGCAACAGGTCTGAACAACAATGCATGACGAAACATAGGGGCAAAAAGCAATATTGCTATTATTATACACACTGCACCTGCTAATATAGCTATCAACATAACAATCTCCTCCTTATAGAGATTATATTTGCTGATTATAAGTATAAATAAAAATTTTAATATAGTCAATGCTTTGTTTTTATAGTGATTTGTATATACACCTAAAATTGATAGCAGACTTTAGAAAATCCTTAGTCTGCTATCTTTATGTATATCCATATGTTATTTAAGCTCTAGCCTTAAAAGCTCTCGTCCTCTGGATAAACGACTTTTTACTGTTCCTTGTGGGATTTTTAAAACCTCTTGTATCTCTTTAATTGTAAAATTTTCGATATAATGCATAACCATAACGTATCGTATGTCATCAGGCAGGTTGTCTAGGGCTATTCTTACTTCTGTAATTTCGTGATTATCTGTATCGTATGCTTTAACTAACTGCATATCAGGTGTCGTTCTTTTCTTTTTGCGTAGCTGTTCGTTGCATTTGTTTATAAGAATACGTACCAGCCATGTTTTGAAATAGCTTTCGTTTTTAAGGCTGTTAAGCTTGTTGTATGCTGTTAATATTGTATCCTGAACTACATCCTCGCAATCCTTTTCGTTTTTTAGCATAGACATTGAAATTTTATAAAGCGTTTCTTCACTTTCTAAAACCTTTGTTACAAATGCATCTTTCTGCATTAGTCGAACCTCCCCTTTATTGAACCTTGTAAGCGATATACTCAAATACCTGTGATTCATCAGAAGAATGGAGTTGATAAGTAACCTCTTGCTTAGGTAATGTAATATAAAGCTCGTCTATAATATCCTCGTCAACAAAATAGCCTGCCTTAAAGGTTGTATTGCCGTTTGCAGGGATATCATAGTAGTATGAGTTCCTTGTGCCGTCAGGCTTTCTGTTTTCTGCATCAAGATAATTCATTTCTCCTGAAAGATAAGGGATAGTAGGGTTAATTTGGCACACATCGGAAAGTGTTCCGTTTTGATTTTTAAGCCATTTGAGATAAAAATCTCCAAAGAAAATATAGCTATCCTCATCTGTTGTATTTGTTACCGTAAAGGTTACCAAGACAAGCTTTTTGTTAACCTTTTGCTTGTTGCTTTCTTTATTGAGAGAATTAATACCATCACCTGACTGATATATGCCTTTATCTGTTGGAAGAATATTTCCGTTTTTGTCAGCGAAATCAGCAATAGTGATGTTAGGCGTATAAGATTTTTCTCTGTCTAAAGTGTTGATATTATCAAGAATTTCTATACTGTCTAAAGTAACTGTACCAGCAAATTGCTTTGATTCGAATTTTATACTTTCTTTTTGATTTGCACAAATATAATTTTCTGTATAATCAAATGTCATATTACTTTGCTTAGGAGCTTGAGTTGCCTGCTCAAGGTTTACGAGTGGTGAAGAATGGGTGTGGTTTTCAAATGTGCCCTCTGTTAGTTTTACACCATTCATAACGCTTTTTATTTCAGCATCAGTTACATCATTACTTACATTGCAGTATAACAGATAACCCTCGGTTTCAAAGTAAATATAAAAGCCCTTGAAACTTTCAGTGCTATCTTCAAGTAATGGCTTTTTTACGATTACAGCTTTATTTGAATTTATCTCACATTCCTCGTAGTCAGTAATGTATAAATCTGTAAATTTGAAATTCTCCTTTATCTCATACAACGCAAAAGAGAATTTTTTGCTCTTGTTGTTATTCTCTGTGTGATATAACAAACCGTGATTATCAAAGTCCTTAACAACACCATTCGGAAGATTGGTAACGTTGAGCTTTGGATATGTTAGTTTTTGTCCTGTGGTAGATGATACTTCTACATTAAGCCCGTAATTACCCTCCTTGTTAACTATCATAGAATAAATTTTAGAGGTAGCAAACACGGTTGTTGTACCAAGTACAGCGATAATAGCACAGGCTATAAGAACTCTTATCAGCTTGTTGCTTTTTGAGGTTTGTTTGCTATCTAAAGAGTTTAGAGTGTTTAGTACAGTCTTGTGAAACTCCTCTGGAACCGTGCCATAGGCTTGCTTTAAATCGTTTTTTTTCATAAGAATAATCTCCTTTCTGAAATCCGTTAGAATGACAAAGTTGTTTTTTAATTTTATCATACATTTAAGTGGGATTTTTTCTTTCACTTATTAGATGCTTTATAAAGAGAAAAGGTTCATTTATTTTTTATAAAATAATAAATAAAAAATGTCGGGAGAAACTATTTCTATATGAATTTGAAAGGGATTTTTATAATGGATATAAGAGAAGAAGCATTAAAAAAGCATTATGAATGGAAAGGTAAAATTGAAATAAAGGCAGTGCCACAGCTAAAGACACCTTACGACCTTGCACTTGCGTATACCCCCGGCGTTGCTGAGCCTTGTATGGCTATTAAAAATGACTATGAAAAATCATTTGAGCTTACAAGACGAGGAAATCTTGTGGCTGTTATTTCTGACGGTACGGCTGTTTTAGGCTTGGGTGATATTGGTGCTGAGGCTGGTATGCCTGTAATGGAGGGAAAATGTGCTTTGTTTAAAACGTTTGCAGATGTAGACGCTGTTCCAATTTGCATACGCTCAAAGGACGTTGACGAGATTGTAAGAACTATATACCTTATTTCTGGTAGTTTTGGAGGTATAAATCTTGAGGATGTTTCTGCACCGAGATGCTTTGAGATTGAAAAAAGACTACGTGAGATTTGCGATATACCTGTATTTCACGATGACCAGCACGGTACAGCTATAGTAACAGCAGCTGCTGTAATAAATGCTATGAGACTTATTAAAAAAGAAATAAAAAATATAAGAGCTGTAATAAACGGTGCAGGCTCAGCAGGCATAGCAATAGCAAAGCTTTTATTGCATTTGGGTATAGGTGATATTATTATGCTTGACACAAAAGGTGTTTTAGATGAAAATAGTCCAAACATTAACCCAGCAAAAATGGAGATGTGCAGACTTACAAACAAAGATAATATTAAGGGAACATTATCTGACGCTATAAAGGGTGCTGATTTGTTTATAGGTGTTTCTGTTGCTGATGTTCTTACAGCTGATATGGTTAAAGCTATGAATAAAGATGCTGTAGTATTTGCACTTGCTAACCCTGTACCTGAAATTATGCCAGATATAGCCAAAAAAGCAGGAGCTAGAATTGTTGGAACAGGACGTTCTGATTTTCCGAATCAAATCAACAATGTGCTTGCATTCCCAGGGATTTTCAGAGGTGTTTTTGATTGCAGGGCTAAAGAGATAAACACTGATATGAACGTCGCTGCTTCGTATGCTATTGCTAATTTTATAAATGAGCAACAGCTTTCAGAGGAGCATATTCTGCCTAATGCACTCGATAAAAAGCTAAGCGTTGCAGTGGCTAGGGCTGTTGTGCAAGCAGCAGTAGAATCTGGAGTAGCACGAATTTTAAATAATAGCTAAATATAATTGCTGATACCCACAGAGTCAGATGTGGCACTCTGTGGGTATCAAATAAATTTATATTGGATTAAATATCAAATATTGACGTAACTAAATATAATATACCGATAATAATAGGTTGATGTATAACATATATTACAAGTGAATGTCTGCCCAGAAAACCAAGTGGAGGGCATAGCTTTTTATACATAAAGCTTGGCACACCTTTTTCTTTTATGAGCTTGCCTATATAGATACCAAATAAAAGTAGAAATATATTTGGTATTAAAGGGAAGTAGTCGCCCGAGGTGAAATCAGGTGTTGGAAAGCCAAATATAAATAATGGGTAAAAGCTGTAAAGCTGTGTTGGTAGCTCAAAATAAAGAAGTGGCTTAAATCCTATATAGCCCATTGGGATATTATAGGCGACGATAAACAGAACAAGAAATAGTACAATACCGATGTTTACAGGAACTTTATCAATGAATTTTTGAGCTAAGGAATATAAAATCAAGGATATTCCTAAAAAGTGTAGTATTCCGAAAATAATAGTGGTCGAGGGCATAAAAATTGCTGTGGCTATTGTTATAGCTATGGCTGTAGCTACAATCACTGCACCTCGTTTAAGGTTATTTTTGCTGAATGAGCAGGATATTCCACAAAGAGCTATAAATAGTATGGGAATAAGTGGCTGAAACCTATAAGCCTGCAATAAAAGGTCATAGCTGAAATCAAGGCTAAAAATAAATGCCATTGAATAGATTGTATGGTATATTATCATTGCAATTATTGCTATACCTCTTAATTCGTCCAATATGCAAATTCTCTTGTTTTTTTCAAATGGTGTTATGTTCATTAATTATCGTCCTTAATATTGTTGTTAAGTCTTAGTTATGCTATAATTATTTTATTATACACTTTATGAAAAATATAGTAAAGGTTGTGTTTTTATGGAGAACGATATTCAAAAAAGTGTGAAGGTTACAGGCGTAGTTACAAAGGATAAGCTTGCTAGCAGTGTTGGCAGTGGCTCTGCTGAGGTTTACGCTACTCCTATGGTGGTAGCTCTTATGGAGAATGCTGCTTGTAAGCTTGCACAGGAGCTTGTACCAGATGACTGTACTACTGTTGGTACAAAAATTTCTATTGAGCATTTGGCAGCTACAGCCGAGAATGCACAGGTATATGCTGTTGCAACTCTTACAGAGAGTGATGGCAGACGCTTTGAATTTATAGTAGAGGCTTATGATAACGCAGGGCTTATAGCAAAGGGTGTTCATCAGAGATTTTCTGTAAAAACTGAAAAATTTATTGCTAAAGCTAAGGCACGATTAGAAGAAATTCTTTAATGATAATATAAAAGTATATTTGCTTTTGCTGTGTCATATACATTTCTTGAAGAAAAAATTCAGGAGGTTGTATTATGTTCATAATTAAAAGGATTTCAAAAAACTCTATTGCTACTATGCTTATTATAGCATTTATGTTTTTGCTGTTGGTGTTAAGGTTTGTTTCGGTTTCAAAGTCAACAACAGCATATTGTGAAGCTGTTGGGAAATACAGCACAGTTGTAGAGGGCGAATTTTCGGTAGAGGATTTTCTAAAGCAGTTTGATATAGAAATAGACAAGGCTACAGAACAGGCTGTAAAAATTATGATACCAAGCGAGTTTAATCAGGTGTATGAAAATTATAACGCTCTACAACAAAGTCAGGGGCTTGATTTAAGTGATTATAAGGGGAAAGAAGCAATCAGATATACATACAATGTTACAAACAGTACAAGCAATGATGATGTAAGGTGTAATGTAATTGTCTGCGAAAATAAGGTAATAGCAGGAGATTTATGCACTACAGCATTAGAGGGTGCTATGACATCGCTTGTTGATAATACATTAAAACAGGGGTAAAAATGAGTTTAGAAAGATTAGATAAATTGCTTGCACAGCAGGGTGTGTTAAGCCGAAGTGAAATAAAAAAGGCTATATTACGAGGCAGAGTAACTGTAAACGGAACAGTAGAAAAATCTTATAGTCGTAAAATTAATACAGATAATGACCTTGTAACACTAGACGGTGACGAGGTATCTTTTGAAAAAAATGTTTATCTTATGATGAACAAGCCTGCCGGTGTTGTGTGTGCAACTGAGGATAAACGAGAAAAAACTGTAATTGATATTATTCCACCTGAGTATAAGAGGAAAGGATTGTTTCCGGTAGGTAGGCTTGATAAGGATACCGAAGGATTGCTGATAATAACAAATGACGGTGATTTTGCACACAGAGTAACAGCTCCAAGTAAAAAGGTGTACAAGACATATAACGCAGTTATAGATGTACCTATAGATGAAGACGATATAAAAGCATTTGAAGAGGGTATAATATTTAAGGATGGAACGAAATGTCAAAAGGCATATTTGAAAGATATAAGCTCATCTCAAAATTATACTGTAGAGGTGAAAATTTGTGAGGGTATGTTTCATCAGGTTAAAAAAATGCTTTTAGTAAGAGGAAAGCGTGTTTTGTATCTAAACAGAGTAAGTATTGGAAAATTATTTTTAGACAACGAATTAGCCAAAGGCGAGGTTAAAAAACTAGATATTTTAGATATAAACAACATATTTGTTGACGAAATGCACTAAAAATAAAAAGAAATTTTCGCACAGTGTTGTATTCGTAAAAACTCTTAAAGAATATTTAGTAAAAAATTTACTAGCAACTTTTCGGAAAATGTGATATATTATTATACGAAACAATACACCTTACTGTTACTTGTAAGGAGATCTAGGAGGTACGTGAAATGGCTAGTGTAAAGCTTGAACACATTTACAAAATTTACGATGGCGGCGTAGAAGCTGTATCGGATGTTAATCTTGAAATCGAAGATAAGGAGTTTATCATTCTTGTTGGTCCATCAGGTTGTGGTAAATCAACAACACTAAGAATGATTGCTGGTTTGGAAGATATAAGTAAGGGTACTCTTACAATTGGTGATATGGTTGCTAACGATGTAGCACCTAAGGATAGAGATATCGCAATGGTATTCCAGAACTATGCTCTTTATCCACATATGTCTGTATATGACAATATGGCATTTGGTCTAAAGCTAAGAAAGACTCCAAAAGAGGAAATCCGTAGAAGAGTTGAAGAAGCTGCTAGAATTCTTGACATTGATCATCTTCTTGATCGTAAGCCAAAGGCTCTTTCTGGTGGTCAGAGACAGCGTGTTGCTTTAGGTAGAGCTATCGTACGTGATCCTAAGGTATTCTTGCTTGACGAGCCACTTTCAAACCTTGACGCAAAGCTTCGTGCTCAGATGAGAACAGAGATTTCTAAGCTACACCTAAGACTAGGTACAACATTCATCTACGTAACACACGACCAGACAGAGGCTATGACAATGGGTACAAGAATCGTTGTTATGAAGGACGGTATTGTACAGCAGGTTAACACACCTCAGCATCTTTATGATTACCCATGCAACGAGTTCGTTGCTGGATTTATCGGTTCTCCACAGATGAACTTCATCAATGCTACAGTAGGTAAGCAGGATTCTACTTACACACTATCATTCGATGGCATTACACTTGCTGTTCCAGCGTCTAAGTCAGCTGAGCTTTCTAAGTATGTTGGTAGAGAAGTAGTAATGGGTATTCGTCCAGAGAACGTATACGACGATATGGAGAGCATTCAGAGATATGCTAACGCTATGGAAGCTAAGGTAGAAGTTACTGAGCTTATGGGTGCTGAAATTTATCTATATCTAACAGTTGGTTCAGCTTCTGTTACAGCAAGAGTTGCTCCTACTTCAAAGGCTAAGCCTGGCGATACAATTAAGATTGCATTCGACCTAAGCAAGCTACACATCTTTGATAAGGAAACAGAGAAGAACATTTCTCTTCCTGCTGATCTAAGAGATTCAAGATAATTTTGTAAGTGTTCAAATAAATTATTTTGTAATATAATTTATCCCACCTGTATTTGTGCAGGTGGGATTTTTGTGTTGTGGATAAATATAAACATAAACACGGAATAAAATCTTTTACTGATTTTATTCCGTGTTTAGTTATTTGTCTTCGTCTAAAAGCTTTTTGTCCTGTGGGGTAAGCTCGTAGTTTGCATACATATCAGGTCTTAGCTCTTTAGTTCTTATAAGTGATTGCTTGTGTCGCCATTTGTCAACATTTGCGTGGTGGCCTGAAAGTAGAACGTCAGGAACCTCCATATCTCGCCATACAGCAGGCTTTGTGTATTGAGGGTACTCAAGAAGTCCGTTGTAATGACTTTCTTCTGTAAAACACTCATCATTAGAAAGTACCCCAGGTAACATTCTGCATATAGAATCTGTAAGCACCATAGCAGGTAGCTCACCACCGGTAAGAACATAATCGCCTATAGATATTTCCTCGTCAACAAGCAAATCCAGCACTCTTTGGTCAACACCCTCGTAATGACCACACAGAATACAGATGTTTTCGTGTTCTGTTGCCATTTTCTTGACCTTTTCTTGCTTTAAAACTGTGCCGATGGGTGACATATAGATAAAATGTGGCTTTCTACCAAGCTGTTTGCAGATATCCTCAAAGCAAAGTGCTATAGGCTCGGTTTTCATAACCATTCCCATACCTCCACCATAGGGGGTGTCGTCTACTCGTTTGTGCTTGTCATAAGCGTAGTCACGTAGCTGGTGATATACAATTTCAACAGCTCCACTTTTAACAGCTCTTCCAATAATGCTTTCGCCCAGTACAGCACTGCACATTTCAGGGAATAGGGTGATAATATCAATCCTCATCATCAAAAATCCCCTTTAATGGTCTGATAAGCACTTTGTTTTCCTCAAGATTTACAGAAATTACTACCTCATCTATAACAGGAATTAAATAGTTGTTTTTGTTTTCGTCAGTTACCTGATAAACATCATTTGCACCTGTTTTAAAAACCTCGGTAAGTGTGCCGTACTTTGTGTTGTTGTCTACATCAAGTACTTCCATTCCTATAAGATCCTGAATAAAATATTCTCCCTCGGCAAGCTTTGCGTCGCTTCTGTTCATATATAGAATTTTACCCTTTAGCTTGTCAGCCTCTTCGATTGTATCAATGCCCTTTACCTTTACAATGGCAATGTTTTTATGTGGGCGTGAATTTACGCTTAGTTTAGTAGCACCTTTAGCCAAATATAGCTCTTTGAATTTACATAAAAATTGTGGAGAGTCACACCAAGGGTCAACTCTTAGCTCACCCTTTAGAGCGTGTGTGCCTACTATTTTACCTATCTCTAAAAATTGTTCCATATTATCAACATCCTTAATTATTGGTAGCCTAATTTTATCATATGAAGCCTTTCTTTGCAATAAGAACAATGCGTTGTAGTGCATAATAAAACAAGCTAAAGTTAAGAATAAAGCTATGCTATAGCTATGCTGTATGGTAAGCTAAAAAATAATTATTGTTTGGTAAAAATTTACATTTTTTTGTATAATCTCAAAATAAAAAAGAGATAAATTACTATAAAGTCAATTGTCAAAATAAACAAAAAACAATACAGATATTCAAAAAATGATGACAATAAATCTAAATTTGTCATTATTTTATTGACGGTTTTTTCTATTGTGCTATAATATCAATAACAATTATTTACCATTGTGAAAATTATATTGAGTGCGAGGGATTTATTATGTATGTAAAAGAAGTAGAGGTTCAAAATCAGGTGGGTCTTCATGCTCGTCCTGCAACATTCTTTATTCAGAAGGCTAACGAGTTTAAGGCTACAATTTGGGTTGAAAAGGATGAAAGAAGAGTAAACGCAAAAAGCTTACTTGGCGTGCTTTCACTTGGCATTGTTGGTGGTACAACAATTAAGATTCTTGCAGATGGTAGCGACGAGGCTGCTGCTGTTGAAGGTTTAGTTAAGCTTGTAGAGTCAGGCTTTTCTGAATAATTTATACTAAGAATAAATAAGGAGAAAAAACTCCTACAAATGTAAACACTCCATAGAGCGTAATGCTTTATGGAGTGTTTTTTATACTGATTTTTCTTCATTTGTATCAAGCTGAATTTCACCATTCTCTTCTTCAAAGGCTTTAATGCATTGGCGTATTAAATAAATAATTTGTCCGTTGACAGAGCGTCCCTCGTATTTAGCAATATAACGCAGTTTTCCGTGTAATTCGGGAGCTACCTCAATTCCTAAATGCTTGTTGTTTTTATTTCGCAAAGCAATCACCACCACAATCTTAATTTAAGTATATTTTAAGATTGTTATGTGGTATAATGTTGATAGTATACTTATTTTAAGTATACTTAATTTTAGGTGAGAGGTAGTTATAATGAATGTAACTTTTTTCGGTCATAGAAAGACATCAAAAGAAGTAAAAATAATATTACGAAAAAAATTAATAAATTTAATAGAATTTTATAATGCTGATACTTTTTATGTAGGGAATCAAGGCGATTTTGATTTTATGGTAAGGCAAGTTCTAAAAGAGTTAAAAGAAGTTTATCCACATATAGCTTATACAGTAGTTTTGGCGTATATACCTAATGTTGGTTATAGATATGAAGATATTGATTACTTTGATACAATATATCCAGAGGAATTGGAAAATACACCAAAGAAGTTTGCTATATCAAAAAGAAATTTTTGGCTTATAGAACATAGCGATATAGTTGTAACCTGTGTTCACAATTCTGTAGGAGGTGCGGCAAAATTTAAGGAGATAGCAGAGAAAAAAGGAAAATGGGTAATCAACATAGATGATAATTAAATTATACCTATATAAATTTTTTGCTTTTTATTGTTATGGTTTTGACTTTATGGTAAAATTAAAATGTATAATGTTTTGAAACATAAATGGGATTTTATAAAATTTTATGTGGGAGGAAATGAAAAAATGTCGGTTACAGTGAAATTGATAGCACATACACCTAATCCGGAACAGGTTGTTGCAGCTGCTGCAAAGCTGTGCTATTCACCGTCTAAAATTGATAATATACTTGACGGATTAGATGAAGAGAAAAGTCGTTCTTTTGTAGAAATGCTTTCATCATTGGGTCACGAAAGTCCTATGGAGCATGTAAGCTTTACCTTTGGTATTGACGGTATATCAAGAGCTTGTTCACATCAGCTGGTAAGGCATAGAATAGCCTCTTACAGTCAGCAGTCACAGCGTTATGTAGATGGTAATAAATTTGATTTTGTAACACCTCCGTCAATAGCAAGCTGTCCTGAGGCACTTGAGGAGTATAACAAGGCTATACAGGCACAAAGCAGAGCCTATTCAATAGTGCGTGATACCTTGGTTTGCAACAGCATAAAGGAATGTGAGGACGGAAAGCTACTTGAGGGTACAAATCAGGAAATTATCGAGCAGTATAAAGAGATAAATAAAGCACAATGCTCAGTATTTATAAAAAAGGCTAATGAGGATGCAAGATTTATTTTGCCTAATGCCTGTACAACATCAATTGTTGTAAGTATGAACGTAAGGTCTTTACATAACTTTTTTGACCATAGGTGCTGTAACAGAGCTCAGTGGGAGATAAGAGATGTTGCAATTGAGATGCTTAAATTATGCAGAGAGGTTGCTCCGTCACTGTTTATGGGTGCAGGACCTCGTTGCTTGCGTGGAGCTTGTCCAGAGGGTAAAATGACCTGTGGAAAGGTAAAAGAAGTAAGAGCGTTTTTTGAAGAGCTTAATGGTAATATTAATGGATAAGGTGTTTAATAATATGAATAACGGAAAATTAATTGTAATTGAAGGCTTAGACGGTAGTGGCAAGGGTACACAAACTGCATTGCTTACAAAAGCCTTGTCTGATATGAATATTAGGGTTAAGCAGGTTAGCTTCCCCGATTATGATAATCCGTCATCTGCACTTGTTAAGATGTATCTGAACGGAGAGCTTGGCAACAAGCCAGATGATGTAAACGCATATGCGGCGTCATCTTTTTATGCTGTAGATAGATATGCAAGCTATAAGCAGTTTTGGCAGAGTGATTACGAGTCTGGAACAGTAATTCTTGCTGACAGATATGCAACCTCGAATGCTATTTATCAGCTTTCTAAGCTAAAGGATGATGAACGCAATGACTTTTTAAGCTGGCTTGAATTTTACGAATATACTCAGCTTCAGCTACCAAAGCCTGATGCTGTAATATACTTGGATATGCCAATTGAAATTTCTCAACAGCTTTTAAATCAGAGGTATAATGGCGATACTAGCAAAAAGGATTTACACGAAAGTGATTTTGAGTTTTTAAAGCAGTGTAGAAAATCAGCTTTATATGCATCATCACAGCAGGGCTGGAAACTTGTGGAGTGTTCAAAGGATAACAAGCCACGCAGTATAGAGGATATACATACTGATGTTTTACAGCTAGTGCTAGATACATTGAAATGATAATGCTGTTTGAATAAAGGAAGTATAAAATGGATTTGTTTAAGAAGCCAGAGCTTGATGACAGGCTGTGGGTTAATGAAATTATAAAGAGTAAAAATGTAATGAATTGTGATGCTCCTTTTGGAACAACCTACATCTGGAAGGACGAATATGGAACAAAAATATGTAGGTTTAAGGATTTCTACTTGGTTGCATATACCTTTGACGAAGGATATATTTATTTTGATTACCCTATAGGTGACGGTGATATTAAAGAGGCTATTGATTTTATGATAGCCTATGCAAAGGAAAAAAATCTAAAATATAGTATAAGTGCCTCGGGTAATGAGCAGGCTGAAAATCTACGTAATATATTGACAGATGGCTTTAAAGAAATATCTATGCGTGATAATGCAGAATATATTTATTTGTCAGAAAAGCTTGCTTACCTAAAGGGTAGAAAATACCATAGTAAAAGAAGTCATTTTTCAAATTTTGAGAGAAGCTACAGCTATACAACAGAGCCATTAGGTGAGCATAATTTTAAAGATGCACTAAAGGTAAACGACAGCTGGTGTATGGAGCGTGGAGGTCATAATGGCTCGGGGCATATAAGTGAGTGCTGTGCAATACGAACAGCCTTTAAATATTTTGACGAGCTTGGCTTTAGTGGTATGCTGTTAAGGGTTGACGGTGAGCCTGTGGCTATGACAATGGGCGAAGCAGTAAGCGATGATTGCTATGTGGTTCATTTTGAAAAGGCTATAAGTGGTATAAACGGAGCCTATACAGCTATAAACAGGCTGTTTTCAGCTACTTTAACGGATTATAAATATATTAACCGTGAAGAGGATATGGGCATTGAGGGTCTAAGAAAGGCGAAGCTGTCATATAAGCCTGAAATATTGTTAGAGAAATTTGTTTTCTGCAAGGAGTAAAAGGGTTGGTTAAATGAGATTTTTTTCACCTGATGAAAAGTATCTGCAACAGATAAAAAATCTGTGTGTGGTTTGCTTTGATATGGAAATTGAAGAGGTGGATTATGTTTTTGAACATAAATATATCTCTACAGATATTTGCTATGCAATAGAAGATGAGGATAAAATTTGCTGTATGCTTTTTACTGTACCGTGTAATATTACCATTGACGGCGAGGTTAAAAAGGGGCATTATATATATGGAGCTTGTACCTTGCCAGAGTATAGACACCGTGGGCTTATGCATAGGCTTATAGATTACGCAAATAAGCAGTCAACTGAAAAGGGCGATGAGTTTTCTGTTTTGTTACCTGCAAGCAAACCCCTGTATGATTTTTATGGTGATATGGGCTACCGTGCATTGCTTACAGCACAGAACGAGCTAATAACTACAGATAGCTTGCCCGATTTGCACCCTGATGTGACCTACAAAAATGAAATTTCTATAACAGAAATGGATAGACTGAGAAAAAAATTGTGCAGTAAATATGCAGGCTCAGCTATCTATAAAAAAGAGGTTTTATCTTACGCTGTAAGCTATGCAAAGGAATGTAGAGGTGGAGCTGTACAATGTGAAGCCGGATATATTATCTATGCGTATGATAACAGCAGGCTTATAGTTATTGAGCTAATGTGTGATATTGAAGGGCTTTCAACTATGCTTGGCGTTTTAAAGGATATTTGTACAACAAACTATATAATGCTAAGATTACCACCTTGGCTTTCTGATAATTGCGACAGCTTTGGTATGGTGAAAATTCTTGGTAATATAGATACAGCAGAATTTAATAAGGCTTATTTGGGTCTTACATTTGATTAAATTTAAGGAGAGTTTAAAATGATTTATGTCTTTTTGGCACACGGCTTTGAAACAACCGAGGCACTTACAACAGTAGATATTTTGCGTAGAGGAAAATTAGATGTGAAAACTGTAGCAGTAGGCACAGAGGATAATATTGTAACATCATCACATAATATACAGGTAGTGGCTGATATAAACGAAAGTCAGCTTAGTAAAGAAAATCTACAGGGTGTTATTTTGCCGGGTGGTATGCCAGGTACAATTAATTTAGGAAAGTCTGAGGTTGTTCAGGAATATACGGAATATTGCGTTGATAATAATTTAGTTGTAGGTGCTATATGTGCAGCACCATCTATTCTTGGTAAGCTGGGAATTTTACAGGGTAAAAATGCAGTTTGCTTCCCTGGCTTTGAGGATGAGCTTAAAGGCTCTGTAATTTCTGATGATTTTGTGGCAACAGATGGCTTGCTTGTTACAGGTAAGGGTATGGGTGCAACAATACCATTTGCTTTACAGCTACTTGAGCTGTTTAAGGATGCAGAAACAGCCAATACTGTACATAGCTCTTTACAGTGTCCATACTGATATGTTGAAAAATACAGTAAAGGCGTGTAAAAATTCACTAAGAAAAAAATACAAGGCTATACGCAATGACATAGGGGAGTATAATCGCAAGGAATACAGCAATAAGATTGCAGAGCAACTATTATGTTCTGAGTTTTATGAAAATTCAGATATCATACTTGCGTATGCTTCTATAGGTGATGAGGTTGAAACCTACTCAATAATAAATCACGCATTGCAACACGGAAAAAGGGTTGCTTTACCTTATTGCATACCAAATACACGCAATATGAAATTTTACTATATTAATAGTATTTCAGAGCTGAAAAAGGGTAGCTTTGGTGTGCTTGAGCCTGACCCTAGTGCTTGCGAGGAATATAATGGGGATAAGGCTACTATATTAGTACCAGCCTTGGCTTTTGATAAAAACGGATTTAGAATGGGCTATGGTAAAGGCTATTATGATAGATTTTTAAGTAGCTTTATAGGTGTTAAGGTTGGTTTGTGCTACAGTAAGTGCATTAGCCGTTGTATATTCCGTAATTGGTATGACGAACAGGTGGATTACATAATTACAGATAATTTTACAAAATTTATTGCAAAATCATAAACTTTAGGTTATTATATAGGTTGATAATAAAATTAAAAGCTGTGCTGGATATTATCTTTATACAGCCAAAAACTGTTAAGTCTTGGTATGACTTGAGGAAAGGAACAGCTATATGAGTGATGATTTCAAAATGGATTTATCGGCAGAAATAGAAGCTGCCAGAAAAAAGCGAGTAGGCTCTTTTAAGCTTGATATTGAACAGTCTGCTCAGAATACAGAAAACGAAGCAGAAGAAATCGAAGATAAAAAATCTGATTCTGAGGATATTCAGGATAATAATGGTGAGTTTGATATTGATACAGAAGCACCTGCAAGAATGATGGCAGATGATTTTTCTGAGAAATATTCATTGCATAAATATACTGATGCAGATCAGATAGATGAAAGCGATAGCGTAGCAGACGAGGAGTTTGACGGAGAAGAAAGAGCTGTTGTAGATTCTGATGAGATTTCAAGCTTTTCTAATCTTGAGCAAAAGCACAGAATGGATAAAGAAGAGCGTAAAGCTATAAAAGCATATAAAAAGTCAGATAAAAAACGTCAGAAGGAAAAGGCAGAGAAAAACAGTGCTATGTTCCGTACAATATGGTTTTGTATGGTTCTGTCTGTGTCTGTTGTTTTAGGTATGTTTTTATGGAATGGTGCAAGTGATTTGCTTGGTATAAGCAGACCAGAAGATGGCGATACAATTATCATAGAAGTGCCTGAAAATGCAAACTTTGAGCAAATTATATCTCTGCTTACAGAAAATGACCTTATCAAAGAGGAAAATTTCTTTAGACTTTATGCTACCTTTACAAATTCTACTGATGGCTTTGAAGATGGTATAAAAACAATGCGTCCTAATATGGACTATGAGGAAATTCTTAATACTTTACAGTCTGGTCCAATGCGTTCAGAAACAGTTACTGTACAGTTTAAAGAGGGTATGTCTGTAAGACAGGTTGCAGAAGCACTTGAGGATAAGAAGGTTTGTAAGGCAGAGAAATTTATGGAGCTTTGCAATTCTGATATGTTCGACGAAGAATATACATTCCTTGCAGAAATTCCTAAAAATGAGAACTGTGTATATAAGCTAGAGGGATATTTATTCCCTGATACTTATGAGTTCTACATAGGTGAAGATGCAGAAGACTCTATAAGAAGATTTTTGGATAACTTTGAGTATAAGATTTGTACTTCTACAAGTACAGTAAGTGGATATACCGATGCTGTAAGTATTGAAACTATTATAAAGGATAAGGGTATGACTATTAATGATGTTATTAAAATGTCATCTCTTGTACAGGCAGAGGCTGCTAACATAAACGATATGTATGTTGTATCATCTGTATTCTATAACAGATTAGATACAGTTGATAATGGTGGAGTATCACCATACGGCGACTATGATTTGGACAAGCTAAAGTCAGACGCTACATTGTACTATCCTTATAACGCACAGGATGATATCCCTTCTGAGGTTGTTGCAACATTTAAGAGTAACTATAATACTTATAATATTTCAGGCTTAACACCAGGAGCAATTTGTAACCCAGGCTTAGACGCAATTGACGCTGCTATTTATCCTGATAGTACAGATTATTACTACTTCTGTCATAAAGCTCCAACAGCAACCGACGGTGCTACACCATACTACGCTGCTACATTTGCAGATCATCAGATTAATTTGGTAGAAGCAGGCTTGGTATAATAATATAAGCGTTAAACGCTATAATAAAAACGGTTTTCCGAAAATAGGAAAGCCGTTTTTGAATATTAGAATAAAATTAAGTATAATAAATAAATTCTATAAGAAAGGTAAGATATAATGGATAAATTCAGATACGGACATCCAACAGAGGTGCTTTCACCTTGTGGAGAGGAAGAAAGTCTTGATACAGCATTGAAATTTGGTGCAGATGCAGTGTACCTTGCTGGTAAAGAATTTGGTATGCGTACAGCATCTAAAAATTTTGATTACGACCAGATAATGAAATCAGTAGAAAAAGCACACGCAGTAGGTGCAAAGCTTTATGTTACCTGCAACACTGTTCCTTGCAATAATGAGGTTGCACGTTTGCCAGAGCATTTTGAAATACTTAATTCAGCTGGTGTTGACGCTGTTATTGTAGCAGATGTAGGTGTTATGGAGCTTGCTAAAAAGTATGCACCAAATGCAGATATTCATATGTCTACACAAACAGGAATTATGAATTATCATACTGCAAATGTACTTTATAATATGGGTGCCTCAAGAGTTGTGCTTGCAAGAGAGCTTTCGTTTGAGGATATTGCAGAAATTCGTGCAAAGGTTCCTAAGGAGCTGGAAATAGAGTGCTTTGTTCAGGGTGCTATGTGCGTATCGTTTAGTGGAAGATGTCTTATTTCTGCATATATGACAGGCAGAGACGCAAACCGTGGCGATTGTGCTCAGCCTTGCAGATGGAAATATCATCTTTTTGAGCAGAACAGAGAGGGACAATATTTCCCTATTGAAGAGGACGAGGACGGAACATATCTTTATAATTCAAGAGATATGTGTATGATAGATTATATTCCACAGCTTATTCAAAGTGGAATAACAAGCCTTAAAATCGAGGGTAGAGCAAAGTCTGCTTATTATACAGCTGTTACTACCTACGCTTACAGAAATGCAGTTGACCAATATTATAAGCTGGGCGAAAGCTACAAGCTACCACACTGGATAAAGGACGAAATGAATAAAATAAGTCACCGTGAGTATAGCACAGGCTTCTTTTTGGGGAATGAGCCGGGGCAGGTTCACTCAAACGGTGGTTATATAAGAGAATATGATGTAGTTGCAATGTGCGACGATTATAAAGACGGTACAGCGTTTTTAACACAAAAGAATAAGTTTACAGTAGGCGATGTGCTTGATGTTCTGCCACCTGTTGGTGAGTCGTTTACAATTAAAATAAATACAATATACAATCATTTGGGAGAGTGTGTAGAATCTGCACCACACCCTATGGAGAAATTAACGGTTCCTTGTGAAAAAGAGATACCAGTAGGCTCATTTATACGAAAAAAGAGGTAAATAAGTATATAAAAAACTGTTTATTAAATTTAATATGTACGAAATGATTAGACAATGGTTTTGAATTAAACTGTTGTCTAATTGTTTTGTTGTGATTTTTTATAAAAAAACTGAGCTTTGAGAGTAAAAAAATGACACTAAGTGCAATTTATACAAAGGAGCGTTTCTAAATTTTAGCAAATTAGGTATTTAAATTTTTGATTTTATATGATATAATACTAAACGTAATGAGGGATATCACCTGAATTGTGCGGGAAAGGTTTAGGTGGTGCGTGGCATAAGCCCCCTCACTAACGAAATAAATTTATTTTTAAGGAGAATGTGAAAATGACAAAGGCAATCACAAAGAACAGTAAAAAAGGTTTTACACTAGTTGAGTTGGTAGTAGTTATCGCTATCCTAGCTATCCTAGCAGCTATCGCTATTCCAGTAGTTAGCTCAATCATCAACACAGCTTCAAAGAACGGTGCTCTTACAAATGCTCAGACAGTTGAGTTAGGTATTAAAGAGTGTCAGGCTGACATCGCTGCAAGAAATGACGATGTTTACAACGGAACAAAAACAATTGCTGGCGTAACAATTCCAGCGGCTTCAGCAAACGGTGGTAGAGATATTAAGCTTGAGCATGTTATTCTTGTAAAGGGTGTTACAGGTGCATTCAAGCCAGTTTCATACGATGGTGCAATTTTTGAGCCATTCTGGGACAAGACTACTGATAAGTGCGTATATCTTTGCACAACAGCAAACGGATCAGGTGACAATGTTAAGGTTGCTGAGGGTGCTGATCTAGCTTCTGATGACCTAACAAAAGAATATGCTAATAAAGCTGATTGTGAAAAAATAATTACAGCTGAAGGTAAGATCGCTGATAAAGCAGTTCTAGACCTATAATTAAAGAGAATAAGCTTAAAAAGCTTGTTAAGCAAGTACCTGTACTTTATGCAAGTACCTGTTTGGAATGCAGACAATGGTAAGGTAGCTGTGGTTTATTTTGATGATTACATAAAGTTGAACGAATCAGAAGCTACGCTGTTAAGGACCTACCAGTGTCTTAATTAAAGATATTTTCCGTAACTAAATAAAGTAAGGCTCGCACATTGCGAGCCTTACGTATTTTATAAATATAATTTGTAATTTAACATAATATAAAGCTATTGTTAGGGAGTAGCTGAAAACAGAAAAATGACTGAATATTTCGCTAATACGAGGCAAGTTTGAGCGAAAAAACGGAGAAATAGACAGTCGTTTTGAGTTTTTAGATACGACCTAGTTTATTAAACAGATTAAAATGTATATTAACCACTAAACAACATTCGTATATAATACTGTTTAGTGGCTTTTCGCACTTTTGAATAAAAGATTAAGAAATTGTGACAAGGTTTATTTATGTTAAGAGCATTTTATACAAAGTATTATTTCTAAATTTTAGCAATTAGTATATTTATTATTTAGAAACTATATGATATAATATTAGTTGTGATAAAGGCTATTTACTCAAAATTTGGAAGAAAAGAATTGGATGTTTTTACTCCTCAATGATGAATTAATCATTTTTATTAATTAAAGGAGAAATGTAAAAATGACAAAGGCGCTCGCAAAGAACAGTAAAAAAGGTTTTACACTAGTTGAGTTGGTAGTGGTTATAGCTATATTAGCTATACTAGCAGCTATCGCCATTCCAGTAGTAACCTCAGTTATTAACGTAGGAGCAAAGAACGTTGCTCTTTCAAACGCTAGAACAATCGAGGGAGCAGTTAAAGAGTGTCAATCTCATATCATTACAAGAAATGGAGAAGTTTATCCAAAGATTACTGAGGGCAAGCATACCGAAATTACTACGAAGGAAGTTGCTGAAACAAAGGGTATTACGGGGGCTTTTAAAGCAGTAGGATATGATGGTGAGTTATATCTACCGTATTGGGATAAGATGAATGACAGGTGTATATTCCTAACTAGTTCAGATCCTACTAAAGGTAAAGAGTTAAAATCAGGAAAGCCATATAATGTTGAAGCAAAATATTGTGTGGTGCTTATTACAAAAGTAAACTCTGATACACCGGCGATTGCAACGGATACTGCAAGAATCTGTAATCTATAATTTATGGATTACATAATGATACTAGTTATAGTTAAAGAAAAATAAAAAAGCTTTACAAAAATAACCTTAATCGTTATTAATCTATCTTAAGTGAATGGAGATTGCTTAAGATTTTATGTAAATTAAAATAAGTAGGGCTCGCACAGTGCGAGCCTTATGCATTTTATAAATATAATTTGCAATTTAGCAGAATATATGTTATAATATATTGTTTAAAAATTTTAAAACTCTAGGATATAATGAGATATCTTCGCCACAGTATAACAGTGGCTGATAATATTTAATTATAAAATAAATATTGGGTGGTGTTTACTTTTGAAAACAGCAATTGTTCAGGTAACTAAGGACTATTTATGTCTAACCTGTTGTGAGCCTATTTTGCAGAATAAAGAGCAAAAAAAGGAGGCAACAGCCGATCTGTCATATCGCTTTACCCCTCCATATATAAAGCCTCTTGTTAAGGAGTATATGGACGGTAAAAGTACCGTTTGGGAAAATCCAAAAGCGTTTGCTACAATGGTACACGATGGACTAAGAGAAATGAAAAGACCAGAGGTTAAAGAGGTTTTAATTCTGGTAGAGGAATTCGACCTTGTGTCAGCTGAATTTCAGCACGCAAGATGTAACAAGAAAACTCTTAACAGTATTGCAGTAAGCAATCTTAAAGAGGTGTTACAGGAAGATGCAAAGGATTTTTCTATCATAACTACAACCTATGGTACACCTGCTAAAGAAGTACCAGAGCTTACATCTAAAACTTTTGGTATTCCAAGAGCTCTTTCAACAGAGCTTGCAAAGAGATTTTCAGAGATGGGTCTTACATTATTAAAGATTACACCTGCTGATATCCCAGTGCTAAAGGTAGCAAGAGAGGTTGTATACAGCTACAACAAGACTGTATGCTACATATCTATTGACTATACAGCTTTAAGAGTTGTAATTGTAAGAGATTCATTACCTCTTTATTCTCATACATTTATTTCTCCAATGATAGAAGCTATTGATATAGTTGCTCAGGATAGACAGCTTTCTGTGCCTGAGGCTTTGGAGTATATTAAGCAGTATGGTCTAGCATCTGATTATAGCTACAACACACCTGCTGCTATGCGTAGAATTGAGAATTTAAAATCAGATTTAATAGCAGACGTTGTACATAATGTTAATCTGGTTGCTATGAGCTTGGGTCTTACAATTGATCAGGCTGTTCTTAGTGATTACGTTGGTTTCTTCCCTAAGGTAACCGGTAGTATGAAGATGCTAGGCATTAGCAAAGAGGTTGAAGTAATTACTGACCAGTTCAATACTAAAATGGCATTACCAGAGCTTGATATTGATGCTCGTGACAGTGGCTTTAAAACAGGTAGTTATATTTTGTTTAACAACCTGATGAACTGTGGAGATAAATACAAGAACAACCTTATGGTTGGACTACAGCCACTGAAAGAAAAGTCTATAAATTTTGGTAGAACTGCAACTGTTATATTGGCTATTGTTTCAGGTGTTGGTATGCTTGTTAGTGGTGGTTATTATGCATTCCTGAATATTCAGGAAAAAATGGACGAAAACACAATGAAAGAGAAAAAATATGTTGATGCAGCTAAATTGCTTGCAGACCAACAGAAGGCAAAGCAGGATTTAGAGGATCTTATCACAGATATGGGTAAGCTACCTAAATGTCCTTTGTCAATGGCTGAAACTTTAGATGAGGCTAAAAATCAGGTTACTAAGTATGATGGTGTTGACGGTATTAGAGGATATAATCTAAGCTATGCAGAAACAACCACTGGAATTGAAGGTCCTTCAATTGTTGTTCCAATGTCAGGTAAAATTGATAATTTTAATAATTATATTAATCTAAAGGATAGACTTGTTGCAAATGGTTTCTTCACTGTTGAAAAATCATTAAGCCTATCAGGAAGTGGAGAATCAGACTCAGAATTTAACTTCTCACTTCGCCTTACTAACATTGTTGATACTAAGGATGAGCAGGAAAAATATGATATTATGACAGGTAAAGCTTTACCAACAACAAAAACTGAAACTGCAACAGAAGCAGAAGAGAAAGAATAAGGAGGAATGAAAAATGAATAACCAATTTGACGCAAAGAAAATTCCAAAATTTATTTACCTTCTTATCGGTACCATTATAGCACTTGCTCTTTTTAGTATTTTTGTAGCCAGACCACTAATTCGAGATCATTCTAAAATGACAAGTGCTCACCAAACACATTTGAAAAAAGTTAAAGATTATGACAATGCTTTACAGCAGGAAAAGTTAATAAGAGCTGAGATCGAAAAGAATCAAAAAGAATGTAAAAATAAGGAAAAAGAGCTTTTTGTAGACCTTGATACATCATCAAGAGAGATTGAGGCATATTGTAGAGAAAAGAAGATTGACTTAAACAGCTATAATTTGTCAGAGCCTCAGTTAGATAGCCAAAACAGACTTTCTACTGGTGGATATCCTGTAGAAACAGTAGATATTTCTCTTACCTACACAGATACATATGAAAAAACATTAAATCTTTTAAAGTACTTTGAGACTGGTTCAAATGGTTGCTATTATATAAAGTCTTGTTCATTGTCACAAACTGGTGATGATAAATCAGAGCAATTTGCCACATCAATTTCAATGCAGCTTTATTATTACAACAGAACAGAGCCTCTAGCTACTGAAGAAGCAACAGAAGCAGCTACAGAAAAGAAGTAATAATATATATGAATAGCTTTATTATTGAATTAACAGCTTTTAATATTATAATAATGCTTATTTCAGCATTGCTTGGTATTTTGTCTTTTGTTAGTAGTGTGTTTGTTTTAAATAAAGTACCTGCACCTTGGTTGTGTGACTATGACGAAACACCGTCAGAAGAAATGCTAAGTGGAAAAAGGTTTAAAGGAGCTTTTGTATATGTAACAGGCAGTGTGCTGTCAGCAGTAGCATTTGCTGTAATATACTTAATATATGGAGCTACACTCTATACTCCTATATTAATGGCTCTTACCTTTTTGCTGACAATGATAATTTTATCAGACTGTAAATATTTTATTATACCAGATCAGTTTGTGATATTTTCAGGAATTTTATCATTGGTGTTTGCATATTATGATTTTTTCAATAAACAGTACGTTATAACAAGCTGGTGGTCACCACTAGCTGGTGGATTAAGCGTTGCTGTTTTGATAATAATTGTTAATTTACTTACAATACTTATAGCAAAAAAAGACGGAATGGGCTTTGGCGATGTAAAGCTTTTTGCAACTATAGGTATAGCCACAGGCTTTCCTGGGGTAGGTATTGCTTTGTTGGTAGCAGTTTTAATAGCATTTCTCATCATTTTATTAACTCTTATTATCAATAAAGCGAGAAAAAAGGAGACAGAGAATTATATTCCCTTCGGTCCCTCAATATGTATAGGTGTGTATATTATGATAGTACTACATCAACCTATATCATATTTAATAAGTTTGTATTTTAGTTTGTTTATGAAATAAAAGGGAGTACTCAATATGAAAAGTTCTAATTTTAATATTCAGAATGACCTTGTTGCAAAGGAGCTTGTTTCTTTAAAGGAAATTAAGAGAATTCAGCAAAAATATCAGGATGATGATACCAAAACTCTTGAGGACGTACTTATAGAGGAAAATCTTGTAAGTGAGTGGGATATTTACTCAACACTTGCTGAGCGTATTAAGCACGAGATTATAGATTTTTCTGTAAAAAAAGTACCTAAGGAAATGTACAATGTTTTACCTCAAGCTATGGTAGAGGAATATGGCATAGTACCTATTTCAGAAGAGAATGATAGACTTGTATTTGCTACATCTAATCCACTTGATTACCGTATAGCTAATATCGTAAGCAAGTATATAAAGAAAAGAGTAAGAATGGTTGTAGCCACACCTACTCATATAAAAGAGCAGCAGGACATAATGTTCAATTCAGATCAGCAGGCGAAAATGTATGATGAGGCACAGGAATACATTATGTCGCAGATGACAGCTGACGAAAACTCTCAAGAAGAAGTAGAGGATATTGAAGATCAGCCTATTATTAAGCTGGTTAATAAAATGTTCCAAGATGCTGTTGCAATGAAGGTATCAGATATTCATATTGAGCCACAAGAACACGAGATGAGAATTCGTTTCCGTATTGATGGTAAGCTTACAGAATATACAAGAGTAACAAAACAGCTTGCACCGTCAATTATAAGCCGAATTAAGTTTATTTCGGGAATGAATATCGCAGAAAAGAGAATACCTCAGGACGGTAGATTGCATTACAATGTTAACAAAACAAAGATTGATATGCGTGTATCAGACCTTCCAGGTGTATTCGGTGAAAAAATAGTTATTCGAATTACCACAGCTTTAGGAATAAAGCTTGAGCTTGACAGCATAGGATTTTTACCAGAAAACAGAGAAAAGTTCGAAACTCTGCTACATGCAAACAGAGGTATTATTCTTTTGTCAGGTGCTACAGGTTCTGGTAAATCAACAACACTATATACAGGTCTTTCACAGCTTAATAATGATGAAACAAACATTATTACAGTTGAAAACCCTGTAGAAATGGTAATTCCAGGTATTACACAGGTAAACATCAATGAAAAAGCAGGCTTGACCTTTGCAAGTGTTTTGCGTTCTATCTTGAGACAGGACCCTGATATCATCATGGTTGGTGAGATTCGAGATAAGGAAACAGCAGAAATTGCGGCGTCAGCAGCTATTACAGGTCACTTGGTACTTTCAACAATCCATACATATAACGCAGCCAGCTCGGTTGTAAGACTTATAGATATGGGTGTAGAAAAATTCATGGTTTCATCATCATTGCTTGGTGTTATAGCTCAGAAGCTTGTTCGTAAGCTTTGCCCATATTGTAGAGTTCCACACAAAGCAACAGAAAGTGAATTAGGAATGTTGGGAATGCCTCTTGACAGCGATGTAACCATATATGAAGCAAAAAAAGGTGGTTGTGAACGTTGTAATGGTGTAGGTAATAAAGGCCGTACAGCAGTACACGAGATAATGATAGTTGATAATAATATTAAGCGTGCTATTCATGAAGATAAAACCACTGAACAAATTAACCAGATTGCAATTGAATCTGGTATGATTTCAATGAAAGAGAACCTCAGAAGATTACTTGTTGATGGTATTATATCATTTGAAACATATTTTGATACAGTTGCGGAAGTATATCAAGATGAATAATTTTAAAGAGAGGATGGTGTTACAAATTGGATTTTGAAGAGATGGTCCGCTTTGCAGTTGAAAATAATGCATCTGATATTCATTTGGCAAGTAATAATGTTCCTGCATACAGAGTTAATGGTGTTGTAAATTACTTTGACGGTATGCCTGTACTTGATGATGATACTGTAATTGGATACATTGCTCAGGTACTACCACCTGATGGCTTGTCTGATTTTTTGTCAACAGGCGATTACGACTGCTCTTATGCACTTGATGGATGTGCTCGTTTCAGAGTTAATGCTTTCAGACAAAGACATGGCTCTTCACTTGTAATGCGTATTATCAAGGAGAAGCCTCCAGAGATGGCAAGCTTGAATTTGCCAGAGTCTTTAGGAAAAATTCTCCTTATGCAAGAAGGATTGGTACTGGTAACAGGTCCAACAGGTAGTGGTAAGTCAACAACATTGGCTGCTATTATTAATGAAATTAATAAAATAAAGAATTTGCACATTATTACTCTGGAAGACCCTGTTGAGTATATGCACACACCAAATAAGTGCATTATTAACCAGAGAGAAATGGGTGAGGATAGTGAAAGCTATTCGTCAGCACTAAAATCTGCTTTGCGTGAAGACCCTGATATTATTCTTATGGGTGAGATTCGAGACCTTGAGTCTATGGAAATTGCACTTAGAGCAGCAGAAACAGGACACCTTGTATTTTCTACACTACATACTGAGAGTGCGGCAAAAACTATCGACCGTTTGATTGATATGTATCCTGTAGAAAGACAGAAGCAGGCATTGAGCCAGCTGTCAACAACATTAAAGGCAGTTGTTTCACAAAGATTGTTGCCAAGATGTGATGTTAAGGGTCGAGTTGGTATGTTTGAGATTATGTTTGTAAACTCTGCTATAGCGAACCTTATCAGAGAAAATAAAATACCTCAGATTGAGCAGACAATAGAGCTTAACCAGGGTGCCGGAATGATTACAAGAAAGATGTCTATAGATAATCTTCTTGCAAATGGTATTATTTCTAAAGAAACAGCGTTTGAGTACAGCTTTGATGCTGGTAGAAACGAAATGTTTGAGGAGAAAAAGCCAGTGGGACCAGGAGGAAGACCTATGCCGGGTATGCCTTCACAGCCAGGTATGCCACCACAGCCGGGTATGCCACCACAACCAGGCAGAAATCCAAATACAATGGGTGGCACTGCTGCCTTCTTGAATAATAGGAGGTAATTTATGCCTAAGTATTATTATGTAGCAGTTAATGAGAAAAATCGAAAATACAAAAATGAAATGGTTGCCGAAAATGCTGAAGAGGTAAGAAAAAACCTTAGAGCAAGAAACCTTAATCCACTTTCTGTAGTAGAGGCTAGTAGAAAAGAAGAAGAAAAGTCTATATGGGAAATGGAAATTGGTGGCAACAAGGACGTACATACTTTAAAGCTAAGAAAAAATAAAATGCTTATTTTCTTCCATCAGATGGCACTGATGATGCGTTCAGGTATATCACTTTCAGTTGCAATGGAAGTAATGATTGACTCTGAAAAAGATAAGAAAATGAGAAGTATATTGCGTGATATCAGTGTAAACTTGTATAATGGTTTAACATTGTCACGTGCAATGGGTATGTTTAAAACATTTCCAGTATTGTACATAAACATTATTCAAGCAGGTGAGTCAAATGGTAGACTTGATGATGCTTTTGAACAATGTTCACATTTGCTGAAAAAGGAAATCAAGCTAGCTGGTAAAATCAGGGGTGCAATGATGTATCCTATTTTCTTGTTGATACTAACAATAGCTCTTGTTATAGTAATGAGTATAGTTGTATTGCCTTCGTTTAAAGATTTGTTCTTAAGCTTTGGCTCTGATTTGCCGGGTTCAACAAAGATGTTAATGGCAACCTCGGACTTCCTTGTAAAATGGGGCTGGCTAGTTATCATTGGCGTTGTTATTATAGCTATTACGCTTGTAGTATTACACAAAAAGAATTACACGTTTGCCATGTGGTGTGCAAACTTAGCCATTAAAGTACCGATTATTGGTGAAGTAATTCGTTTAACAAATGTAGCCAGATTTGCTAATATGATGGCCACCCTTACCGAAAGTGGTGTAAACATATTAAACTCGTTAACCTTGGCACGAGATGTAATCGGAAATATGTATATGAGAGATTGTCTCTCTCAGGTAATTGAAGACGTAAAAATAGGTACTCCTATTAACGTTTCTATGAACAGATATAAGGATGTATTTGACAGCTTGTTCTCATCAATGGTTCGTGTTGGTGAAGAAAGTGGTCAGTTGTCAGATTCACTTATGAAAATTGCCGATATGTATGAAGATAAGGCTAACGATGCAACTCAGGCAATGACAGATGCAATGACACCTGCAATGACAGTTATTATAGCAGTTATAGTTGGTTTCGTTGTAATTTCAGTTGTTCAGGCTATGTTTGGTATGTATGCTGTTATTGCATAATTTATTATTTAAGGTTATGAAAATTATTTTTTTAGGAGTGTGAGATTACTATGTTATCTAATTTGAAATTTAGAAGTAAAAAAGGTATGTCTCTAGCTGTATCATTAACAATCTGTATGTTTTTGATAATGATTACAGGAGGTATTACCACCGTAGCTTTGCTACAACAGAATGAAACTGGTTCTGATATGAACTCACGTCAGGCTTATATTTCTGCTAAGAGTGGTCTTGATACATTTCAGGATGCACTAAAAAATAGTGCTATTACAGGTTTACCAGAGACTTCAGGTTCTTCAACATATTATGTGCTTTATTATGATGAAGATGGTAACTTGATTCCAAAAGAAGTAGACTCAGAAGATAGGGCTAGATTTTGGACTAAAAAGCTAGGTGAGAGTTACTCTATCGTAGGTGGTGCTGGTACATACTTTAAGGTGATAAACAAGGATAATAAATATAAGGTTACAGCACTTAATGTTACTGGTAAGTATAATGCTAATGTAAGTATGAACAGAGGCGACTTGTCATTTGACGCAGTTATAATGAATAAGTATATTTTTAAAATAAAGGATTCAACAGAGGAAACAATAAATATTCCAACTATTCCAAGTGCTGCAACAATGACTTTACCTATTCCAACAGGTGCTACCGAAAGAGGAACTTTACCTCCACCACCACCTCCAGTTGAGCCAGGTGATATTGTTGCTGGTGGCGTAAATGGTCAATTCCTGATGATCGGTCAGCAGAGCTGTTTTAATGAAGCAATGGGACAGGGTGGCGCTGTTAGCTCAGGTGTATTGTTGAAACAGTATTTTAAAAGTGGCGATAATAGTAATCTATTTATTGCCTATGCTCCATCTGTTGAGAATAGAGACTTGGCTTATACATATTTCCCTGTTGTATATGACAGATTCGTAAAGGTTGAAACAAATGCTGATAGAACAACTGTTAATGTAATAGATGAGGGTATCTATTTCTTAGGTGAAGGTCAAGGCTATAAGGATGTTGATCAGTTCTACGCTACGTATAATGGTGACGTTAACCATACACTAGGTAAGGTATCATATATTACTCAGAACGCAGCGTATGAAATGAATTTGAACTGTAAGTTCCTATGTATAAAAAACAACTTTGTTTCAGTAGGTAAGGATTCAAGGGTTACTTATTGTGGTAAAGAAAAAAGAGGATATGTAGTTGCTTATTTGCCTAACGAAGTAACATTCTTCCGTTTAAATGGAGATAGCAGAGGCGATGAGGCAATTATTTCAAAGTTTTCAGTACAACCAGGCTATTATAAACTAACAGATGGTAGCGAGATCTGTAATTCTAATTCTTGGAAAACTCCTCTAACTAATAATGACCCAGAATATCAGCATTATGTAGATTTCAATAAATATGATACTATTATGAGCTATTATGCAGAAATAGATGGTGTTAAGGGTGAAATTCACAGTGGTTGCCATGAAAGCGAAATAGCAAATAATGTACATATTGTAAATAATAGCGGACATTTTAATACAGGTGAAAACCCATCAACAGGCTTTACAAAGAGTACAACCTTTACTTATGCTGATAGAAGTAACCAGAGTATATTCCTTGCACCAAATACAGGAGTAAGTGAAACTGGTAATTATCACTGGTACTGTGGTAGAAGCTTTAACTTCCAGTGGTTCAGAACATATGATTTTACTATAAATACTGATTGTAATGTAGAAATTAGTGCACCAACTATTGTTCTTACAATAGGTCCAGTGGCTTATCGTGAAGATGGTTCAAAAGTTCAGAATATTTCAAACACTATTTCAGGTCAAAAGTCAGCTACATTAACACTTCATGGAAAAAATGGTACTGGTGCTCCTGGAAACCTTACAGTAATGTGTCCATTTAATGTAAAATATATAGACTCTACAGGAAAAGAAAGAAATTATCCTGTAAAAGCTGGTGTTTATACTAACGTTCCATTAAGAGGATTGAATCTTTTATCTGAGGCTGGAGAAGAATACTTCCGTTTTAACTTTATTGCATATGAATTAGGTAATGCGAACCAAATTGTAAAACCAGAAGTTAGATCTACTAGAAGTTCTAGTGCAGGTGGAAGTGTTGCAGCTCAGGCTGTTTCTGTACAAACAAATAGAATTGCAAATCTATTCAGCAAGTTTGCACAGAAGCTTGCTATATCACCATTAGTAGCAGAACCTATTAAGGATAATGCAGCTCATGAGCACACATTATCTAGTATGGTTGATGATATTATTCCGGTAGACGAGGGAATCAAAAAGCTTTATTATTATGACAATAATATTGACAGAAACCCTAATATACATACACTTATAGTAAATAGTACATCTAAGACTATCCAAAAAGGTATAGCACGTGACGTATATAAGGACTATATTGTATTTGAGAAAGGAACATACAAAATACCTTCACACGGAGAGGAAAAAATTGATCTTTATGATATAAAGACATTTATAGAGAGATCAGAGGATACAGGTTCTAATTTCGAATTAAAAGAAGTTGTGAGAGACAAAGTAGAGATAATTAATCAGTACTATTAATAAGGAGTACTAAATAATATGAGAAATCTATTGAAAAATAAAAAGCTAAAATTCAATAGTAAAAAGGGTTTCACTTTGATAGAGCTGATAGTTGCGATTATAATTTTATTGACTGTAATCAGTGCATCAGTAAGGGGTGTAAGCGTTAGCTATCGCTCTGTATTGTTAGGAGCCGAAAAAAATGATGCTCAATCCCTTGCTCAACGAAATTGTGATATTATTATGTCTGCAATTGTTACCAACGTTGAGAACAGATCGTTTACTAATGTAGATACTTTGGATGGAATGGTAAAAGATGAGTCTGCTGGTTTTGGTTTTGCTGATGATTCACCAACTGCATATGTAGAGTCTATTTATAATGATACAAAAATAGCACTAGATAGCGATGTTGGATATGATAAGGATCAGTATGCAGACCTTAAACAAGTAAGGGGTGGAGAAGACGCAGTTAAAAATCAAAAAGCGTTTGATGAAAATAATGCTAAGGCAACAGGAACACCTATAAAAAAATATCAGTACTTTACAATTAAGCGTTCAGAAAAAACTATAGGTAGCTCCAAATATCAGGTTTATAATATAACAACATATGTTTATTATGCAAACAATGGTTATGTTACCTGTGAGGGCGAAGTAAGTGTAATTCCTAAATAATCTTTAGGGGGGAGGTTGAATATGAATAAGCTATTAAAAACAGAAGCAATGAAGCGTTTGACAAAAGGTGCAAAAAGCAAGCGAGGAGCAACGCTGATTGAATTGGTTGCTACTGTAGCTATTCTCTCAATTATTGCTTCGCTTTCCTTTGAAGCAATGTTTATAGCAGCAGAAGAATTCAGAAGGGTAAGGTCCATATCTGAGTCAGAGCGTTCTATAGCATTATTTCAGGATAATTTGAATTTATATGCTAAAAATGCTGTTGATGTAGAATTGGTTAAAAACAGTGATAAAGTTTATGGATCTGCTACTACGATTGATGATGTTATATGGCAATATATATTTGAACGAGGTAATATACCTACTAAAGAGCCTTTACAGGATGCTATGTTTACCGATGAGCATCAGTACATAGATTTATTTGTATATCGTTCAGGTGATTTTACCTATGCAATTGGTAAATATGAGTATGGCTCAAGTAAGCTGAGAAAGTTAGTTGAGATTGAAAATATTAAAGAAATTAACTTTGTACTGAAAAAGCTAGGTTCATCTTTTTCTGATATGACAACTGAAAGCTATATACTTGATTATGCAGTGGTGTCGCCTACTAATTTTGAAATAGTGGCTGCAGATAAGCATTCTGTAGCATCCGGTGAGGTTATTGATAAAAATAATTACAGTAACAAAGAGGGTTCATATTCAGTTATGTCAGGTGTTGTGCTAAATAATATTACGGGAATTGAAAACACTTCTCTTAAGAGTCTTAGAATATGTGAGGATTTAAGAGGTGTTACTACAGAAGGAAATGACTATAAGGGTGATTTTAACTTTATTGTTATTCGTACTGTTCCACGAGAAGCAAAATAATTGAATTTAATAGCTGATTTAAACGAACAGGTGGTTTTATACCACCTGTTTTGTTTTATGCACTATCAATATTTTTGGAAATAAAAAGTAAGCGTCAACTCAAGCACGCATAAAAGCCTCAGCACATTACTTCTGCTGAGGCTTTTTCGACTTACAATATTCAGGTATCTGTTCTGACCAAGGAAGATAGGTGTTTACATCTTTACCATATTGTATTTGTGTAAAT
>JAXJUF010000020.1:0-46589 GCA_036309185.1 Acutalibacteraceae bacterium | reverse complement strand
GTTGCTCCTGTAATCCTATTGGTGCTGTAACCTCTACAAATTTTGCTTTACTTTTCGGTGTTCTAACATCATCCTTTGTGCTACGAATCCAGCCTGCAAATGTTGATTTTGATATACCATTGGTAGCACACCATTCTGATAGAGATAGAGCACTTGTCTCATAATCAGCTATTGATTTTAGCTTTTCCTCTTTTGTTCTTCTTGTTGCCATAAAAAATCCTCCTTTTAATGAGAATTATATCCCATTAAAAGGAGGATGGGTAGGCGTGCTTGAATTGACGCTTACAATTATTTTATATAATAACTATATTGATTTTTATAAGCTTTATTATCTATTTATCTTTGGAGGTTTCGGGTGGATTATGTGTTAGGCTTAGGCCATTCTGTTAAATTTTCAGTTTCTTCAAGTGATTGTATAAGTTTTTCTTCTCTTTCTTCTGGAGTTAACTTTGAGTCTGTATAGTGACCGTCAAAATAACTGTCATAATCATTTTTAGTCATTATTTTGCTCCTTATTTGATATCGGTGTATACCTATAGCCTTTATCAAAGGGTCTATGTCTATTGTGGTTTTTTTCACCGTTATAAATTCTTTTTGGTATTCCTGTAGGATATGCTTTACATCTTGCAAAAGGTGGGGTGTCGGAAGTTATAAAATATTTACAACTATCGCATTTTGACCTTTTACTAAACATAGAAATCATCTCTCTTTATTCTTCTTTAACATCATCTATTTGTGGCTCAGCTTTTAATACTACGTTATCTTCTAATATTTTAGGGATAAAATGTTCTGCAAATTTATTTTTACCTCTATATTTAACATAGAAAAAACCTATAATCGAAAATATTATGGCACCAATAAAATTCACAAATAAATCTTTCATTGTGTCTATTATTCCAATATCCAAATATCCGTTAAGCCCTAAGCTTTCTTGGGTTCCGTCACTGTGTACTATTATAACGTCTTGAATATCTTCTATTTTTATAACGGTATTAGTTTGAGTGCTATCAAATTCAACAGAGTTTATTTCGTTTACGATATAATCCTTCTGCATATCTATTCCCAGCAGGCTATCACAACCAAACTCAAAAAACTCCCACATCACACCAACAGTCATCGAAAAACAGAATGCAGCAATTGATAAGTATAGAGGTGCTAATTTAAATGAAAACTTTTCATTTCGGTTTAATATGTCAATCATCGCAAAGCCTACTGCTGCACACAGGAAGCCATTTATTGTATGCAATATAGTATCCCAATGTGGAACCTTAATATAAAAGCTGTTTATTTCACCAAGTATTTCTGCTGAAAAGATAAAAAGAATTATAATCGCCTCTAGCGTATCTGGTAATTCTATATTAAGCCTACGTTCACAAATACTAGGCAATAACATAAGAAATAATGATAATGCACATATAAATACGCTGTGGTAATCATTACGAAAACTGCAAAGAATAATTTCTATTACTATAAGAGCCCTTAAAACAAAATATATTACTATAGTACTTTTCTTTCGAGATAAATTTTTACACTTTTCTTTGGGTACTTTTTCTCTTTTAAGCATTATATAACCTCCTGGAAAAATAATCATTAATAATATGCTGTTTTATACTAATACCTATTTAAACACTAGATATCTTGCCAGCATAATTTACTCAGCACTTCGTCCTTCTCCTTGACAAGCGTCAGCTTGCCTGCGTCGTCGTCCTCGTTCTGAGCAAATTCTGCTTAACAATCTATTTCTAGCGTTCAAACAGGTATTAGTATTAAAAATAAAAAGTACTGTTTTGCTTCGAAAACGTTGCTTTTGGTTTTCACCTTAAAAGAACTCGCTTCGGAACAAAAATCCAGCACTTTTTTATTTTTTAAACAAACATCAATAAGCTATTATACTAAACACCCTTTTAAAATCAGAAAAAGAATTTCGAGCAGATTTTGTGCTGAACGAATACTGAACCACAGCAAGGCTATCGCCTTGCGAGGACGCAGTATGAAGTGCTGTGCAAAATCTGCCGAAAGGATTCTGTATTTTAAATAGTGTTTAGTATTATATATTATTCTGAAGCTTAAATGCTGTTAATGTGTTTTTCATTAGCATTGCAATTGTCATTGGTCCTACTCCACCAGGAACAGGTGTGATATATGATGCAAGACCCTCAACATCTGCGAAGTCTACATCACCACAAAGCTTACCGTTTTCATCTCTGTTTATACCAACATCAATTACTACAGCACCTTCTTTCACCATATTAGCCTTAACAAACTTAGGAATACCAACAGCAGCTACAAGTATATCGGCTCTTTTACATACCTCTTCAAGATTTTTTGTGCGACTATGGCATACTGTTACTGTACCATTTTTATGTAGTAAAAGCATACTCAGAGGCTTACCTACAATATTACTTCTACCTAGTACTACACATTCTTTACCTGTTATATCTATATTATAGTATGCTAGTAGCTCCATAACGCCTGCAGGTGTACATGGTAGAAAATCAAAGTCACCTATCATAATTTTACCAACATTTACAGCGTGGAAGGCATCTACGTCCTTTTTAGGTGATATAGCTTCTATAACAGCCTTTTCATCAAGATGCTTAGGTAGTGGTAGCTGGCACAAAATACCGTTTATCTCACTATCGTTGTTTAGCTTATTTACTAAGTCAAGTAGCTCTTCTTGAGTAGTTTCAGCAGGTAATGCATATTCTCTTGAAAGAAATCCTACCAATTCACAAGCCTTTTTCTTGTTGTTTACATATACTCTTGATGCAGGGTCATCACCAACAATGATAACAGCCAAACCTGGCTTTATACCCTTTTCTGTGAAAATTTTTGCACACTCATCAGCAACCTCTTGCTTTACGCTTGCTGATACAAGCTTTCCGTCAATTATCTGAGCCATTGTATTTCTCTCCTTTAATTTTTATTCCGTATACTTTCTAATATCATTAAGAATATTTTCAATTTCTTTATCTGTTTGACCAGTGCTATTCTTTTCGTTATCAGCTAAATCGTTGATATCAAAAAATTCTTCACTACTCTCCTTTTCAGCCTCTTCGCTTTTAGGATTATCTTCCTTGCTGTTAGAGCTGTTAGAGCTTTTCTCATCTTCAGATGACTCTAACTTTTTAGGATTTACATTAACTACAAATTTTTTCTTTTCTTTTTTATTCTCATCTTTTTCAGCTTTCTTTTCAGATGAATCTGAGCTTGATGTAATTTCTTCATACTCTGTCTTAGTTTCTTCAGGTAAAGCTTCGGATTTAGACTCAGCTTTTGTTTCTGCTACAGGCTCAGTATATACAACTATATTCTCATACTTTCTTGAATAAAGAATAATTAATAGTGTAACACCTGTAATACAGATAAGAATAGACAACAGCTGTGATACACGCAAGCTGGTATTAGGTATTAGTAGACTATCTGTACGCAAGCCCTCTACAATTGCTCTTTCTGCACCATACCACACAAGGTATAGCAATGCCATTTGTCCACTATACTTTCTGAACTTTGAACGTGAAAACAAATGCAATACTAAAACGCCAAGCAAGCACCATAATGATTCATATAGGAAGCAAGGGTGTACAATTACGTTATTGGTACCCTCACTTACCATACCCCAAGGCAATGTTGTGGCTGTACCAAATGCCTCTTGGTTAAAGAAGTTACCCCATCTGCCTATACCTTGACCTATCAAAAATCCAACTGCAGCTACATCAAGTACTGCAGGAATATTTATTTTGCAGATTTTGGCAACAACAAGTCCACCAATTAATGCACCGATAATACCACCATATATAGCTAAACCACCTTCGTTTATAGCTAAAATTTTATTTGGATAAGAAGCATAATAATCCAGATTAAATAATACATAGTAGGCTCTTGCACCAATAATACCAGTTATTACACCTACAATAACACAATTTAACAGCTTATCAGGATTTACACCTAATCTCTTTGAATTATAAGTAGCGTATATGATAGCAAGTATTAGTCCTAAAGCTATTATTACACCATACCAATAAATAGTAAAGCCGAAAACCTCAAAGCTTCTTTGTATTTCTAAATTAATTCCTAAACCAGGGAAAGAAACATTCATTTACAAAACCTCCTTAATTATAATGGTAATATTACAGATAGTGATGATTTTGTACTGTCTAGCTGTTCAAGAAGTCTTCTGTTTACATCTTCAAGTGTAGTTGCTTTAACCTCTTCAATATAGTTGAAAATTTCTCTGTCAGAAAAATCTCCATCCATTATAATGTTAGCTATAGTCTCATTACGGTTAAGTGATGAAATGCCTTCTCCATATACAGCTTTTTTAGCAATTTCAAAATCAGCTTCTGATATACCTGTGTTTCGAAGCTTGTTAATGTATTCCTTTATAATTTCGCTGGCTTCCTTTGGATTTGTAGATTCTCCACCAAAGAATACACTGCTATAAAAAGGACCTTCAAAATGCTCATAATCAAATGTATTGTTGATAAGTCCCTTATCCTCAAGTATCTGATATAGCTCTGAAGAGCCTGAGGCTATTGCAAATAAAAGAATTGCACTTTCAGCCATTTCTTTATTTGTAAGACGCTCTTTCTTTATATCCTCTTTAAAGCCTAAATGGAACATAGGAACTGAAACAGGGAATTTTTGCTCAACGTAATCTGTAACAACACCCTCTGGCTCACTTGGGAATGTGCTATTTACATCCTTTGCAGGTGAATCCTTAAGATATTTATCTGCCATTTGCATTATTAAGTCAAGTGTTGCACAACCACCCACTACAACCAAAGCCATATTGTTAAGATTATAGAAGCCGTTGTAGCAATCATATAGCTTTTGTGGTGTTATCTCTGCTATGCTTTCTACTGTGCCTGCAATATCTATTTTTACAGGATGTGTATGATACATAGCTTCAAGCAGATTGAACATTACTCTCCAGTTAGGGTCATCATCATACATTCTTATTTCCTGACCAATAATACCCTGTTCTTTCTGTACTGTTTCTTCTGTAAAGTAAGGCTCCTGTACAAAATCGAGTAAAATCTTCAAGGACTCCTCAAAATTGTCTGCACAAGAAAACAAATAACAGGTTTTGTCAAATGAAGTATATGCATTTGCAGATGCACCTGTTTTTGCATATTTTACAAAAGCATCTCCGTCTTCACACTCAAAAAGCTTATGCTCAAGATAATGTGCGATTCCGTCAGGAACTACAACCTGTTCTCCATTATCCTTTACAAAGGCTGTATTTATTGAACCATATTTTGCACCAAATAAAGCATAGGTAGATTTAAAACCCTCTTTTGGATAAACATATATAGTCAATCCACTTTTGTGATGAATTTTATAATACTTGTCACCGGTTATATTACATTTAATTTCTTGAATATTACTCATTTTCTTCCTCCTTTGGTTGTAGTAAATAAATAGTATCAAGAGTTATAGTTTTAGCTAAGGCTGTAATTTCATCCTTTGTAACTGCCAAAACCTTTTCTACAGCCTGTTCAACAGTAAGTATATCTTTATCAAGCATTTGACCTATATACCAGCCCTCTGTACCTGAAACGGTATCCATATTACTTTTGAAGCTGTTGATTATAGCTAGCTTTGCAGATTCAACCTCGAAATCGGTTATATTGCCAGACTGCATTTGAGCAAGCTGATTTTTAATTTCATCTATTGTTTTATTAACATTAGCCTTTTCTACACCACTATCTACTATAACTATACCCTTTAGCTTATCATAGCGAGCTGCACAGTAATAGCACAGGCTTAGCTTCTCTCGAATATATGTGAAAAACTTAGATGTAGGAGTACCACCTAATACTGCAACTGTAAGTGACATAGGAATACTGTTGTGCTGTGGCTGTGCTGTGGCTGTTCTAAAGCCCATTACCAGCTTAGCCTGAGCAATGTCAGAGCTTTCATATTCCTCTTTAATATTTTCTACAGTTGTTCGTAGCTCTGTATTTATTTCAGGGCAGGTTCTTTTAAATGCAGAAAATTTTTCTTTGATAATATTTTCTGCAAGTGAAGAATCACTGCTACCAATCATCATAACCTCTACTCTTGAATTGACAAGAATATTCTGCCAAGCTTTATAAACTGATTGTGGAGTAAGAGCTTCTACAGCTTCTCGGCTACCATAGTGTTTAATTCCGAAAACCTCGTCACTACACATAGTTTCAGTAAGTCTTGAAATTGCGTAGGTACGCTTTTCGTTAAATTCACTGTCGATAGCCTCTAAAAGCTGACGCTTACACTGTGCGAAATCCTCTTCTGCAAAGGCTCCGTTTTCTGCCTTTGGATTAAATATAGCCTCACAAAGAAGCTCTACAAGCTCTGGAGAGATTTTCTCTCCGTTCATAGTGTAGCGATCATCAATACCTGCAATTGTTATGGTAATAGCTAGAGACTCACCCATTTTCTTGCAATATGCACCTATTTCTGCACCGTACAATGTATTTAATGCTCTGTTAAGGCTTAAAGCGTCTGGATATTTCTTACAGCTGTATGACAGCAAATATGGTAAAATTGAGCATTGTGGTGCTGTTTCTTTACTTAACGGAACGAACATTGTAACAGAAATTTTTGCTGTTTTAAAGCGTTGTTCATTAATACTGCTAAAGAATACACCATCTGCTATAGACTTTCTTATTATATTACTCATTTCATTTTTCCTTTCGTAAAGATTATCTGTTTATAAATACTACGATTCTCCAAATAATCTTAGTATTTACATATACTGCTTATTATATCACAATATTTTACCTTATTAAAGCCCTTGATTAAAATATATTATGAGCAAATTATGAATAAATATTGTTTGACTACTAATGATTATTGTTGTATAATTTCGATAATAATGTAAACAAAAAGGGTGTTTTTATGAAAATATGCGAGTATTGTGGTAAAGAAATTGACTACAACCACGCTTTTTGCAGTGACGAATGTGAAGAAAATACTTTTCAATACCACAAAAAAAGAAAAAAATTTCAAACATTATTCAGCTCAACAAGTATTATATGTTTTATAGCGATTATGGTTGGTACCTTTATTGGATTGTTGGCACAGCAAATTAAGTACGGATTACTTATTGCAGGACCAGGTGCTTTGCTGTTAGGAATAGTTTATCTTATATTACCTTATTACGGAATTGAAGAACAAATACATAACAAGGGTATAATTGTAGGGCAAAAAACTATGAAGCTTATAGGTGCTATTGTAGCTTTGATTGGTGCTATATGCCTTACATTTGGGCTATTAATGCAATTTTCAATTATTTGATTTTATATTTGAATAAGTAAACCTCCTTTGTGCAATACTAGTAATATCGCAAAGGAGGTTTTATTATGCTAGATAGAATTGCACTTTCTCTTCTGATAATAGGTGGAATTAACTGGGGCTCTGTAGGAATTTTTCAGTTTGACCTTGTAGCCTGGTTATTCGGTGGTCAAACTGGAATGATAAGCAGAATTGTTTACACTCTTGTTGGCTTATCTGCTTTATGGTGTATTTCACTACTATTCAGAGAAAGAACTGAAACAACTACCATTACATCTTAATAAAAGCAAAAGGACTGCATCTTAATCTCAAAAATGCAGTCCTTTGTTTTTGTAATATTAATAACAATCCCAGTTATATAACACCTTGCTGAAATCTTTATTCTCTAAATCCTTATGATTAATAAAGAAATTACCTACACCACAATCGCCCCATAGTGTATAGTACTTTCCATCTATTGTTTCTGAATCCATTTGGAAAAGCAGTGTATCATAACACTTTAAATCCTCATTATACTCTCTTGGATCAGACTGAGTAAAAAATGGGTAACCGAATATTCTATGACCCTGTGATGAGATTTTGTTTTCAGATAAACAATCATATATACATTCCCATAAATCTGAAGCTTCATCATCACTTATTCCAAATTTTTCTTTTAAAATTTCGTTTTGTAAATTCTCAAAACGGTAATCACATAAATCAATATATGCTTCACATTTTACAATATCAACAGCACATTCTATGCATAAAGGAGTTAGGTAATCATCTGTAGAAGTAGGTAAATCAAGTGCTTTAACCTCCTCTTCTGATACCTCATAATTTATTTTGTCGTGGTAAACTACACGGAACATATCCTGTACATCTGGATTATCGAAGTCACAGCCATATAAATCATCATCGTGTGCTATAAAAAACTGTAGCATACCAGCTTGAGGCAATCTGTTGTCTACGTCTGCTTTGTCAAAATTAATCTGAGCTAATAGCATAAGCTTGTTGCCTTTTTTATCTGTTGGATAAGCTTTGCTTAAATCCCAATAAGGTACACCACCAAACTTGCTATCGAAAATATCTGGCCTTTTATCCTTTTGTATCACCAACGAATACGCCTGTTGCTTTGTTCTTGCTTTTAATTCTTCAACGAAAATCTCAAGCTGTTTTTTGTAAGAGCTTCCATATTAACACCTCGTTTTATATTTAGGGATTATTTTAAAAAAGCAGTACTCTTTTGTTAAAGGTACTGCTTTTTTATTATAATTTAGGAGAAGTTTATTTCACAAGTATATCCCCTCTGCTGATATCTTTTTTTAAAATATCTTTAAGAAGAATACCTACATATTCACCAGCATGTGCAACATCCAAAACCTTACGATATTGTTCTATACCTGCAACAACTACATTTCTGCTAGTGCCGTCAACACGCTGTAATGTAACTGTATCTCCTGTACATATAGAACCTGACTTAATACATCCTGTTATAACTGTACCTTTTCTCGTGATACAGAATACATCATCAACGATTATACTAAAACCATATCCTGAATTATCGTTTGTAGCATAACTAAATTGTTGATTATCAAATCCTTGATTATTTGGTTGATTGTTACGCTCTTCGTAATATATATCTACATCTGATTTAGATGTTTTTTTGAAGAAATCAAATAATCCCATATTATACTCCTATATAAAGCTTAGTTCATATTATTTACAATTTCCTGAGTATCTCTTGCGATTACAAGCTCTTCATTTGTTGGGATAACATATACATCAATCTTACTGTCATCAGTTGAGATTTTTGCTTCTTTACCACCAACTGTTTGATTATTGATTTCCTTATCAATCTTCACACCAAAGCAAGCTAACTGCTCACATATAGCCTCACGGTGATGAGCCTGATTTTCACCAAGACCTGCTGTAAATATCATAGCGTCACATCCACCAAGAGCTACATAATAACCACCGATAAATTTCTTGATTTCGTATTGTAGAATATCATGTGCAAGAATTGCTCTTTCGTTACCCTCATCAGCAGCCTTTGTAACATCTCTGTCATCGCTTGAAATGCCTGAAATACCAAGCAAGCCTGACTTTTTGTTAAGAATATCACTCATCTGCTGAGGTGTTAGACCCTCTTTTTCTTCGATATATGTTACAACTGATGGGTCAAGTGTACCACAGCGAGTACCCATCATAAAGCCGTCAAGAGGTGTAAGACCCATACTTGTGTCTATAACCTTACCATTTTCAATAGCTGTAATTGATGAACCATTACCTAAATGGCAAGAAATAATTTTAGTACCCTCAAGTGATTTGCCTGTTATCTCTGCATAACGATTGCTTACATAACGGTGAGATGTTCCGTGGAAGCCATAGCGACGAATATGATATTTTTCATAATATTCATATGGCAATGGGTAAATATATGCTTTAGGAGGCATTGTAGAATGGAAAGCTGTATCAAAAACTACAACCTGAGGAATTTTATCACCGAATACCTCCAGGCAAGCCTCGATAGCCTGTACGTGACCAGCATTGTGTAATGGTGCTAGTGGAATTAAATCTCTTATACCCTGTATAACCTCAGGTGTTACAAGCTCACTTTTACTAAAGCGTGCACCACCCTGTACTACTCTGTGACCTACAGCTGTAATTTCAGATGCATTTTTAATTACACCATATTCAGCATCTGTAAGAATTTCATTAACCTGCATAAATGCGTCCTTATGGTTTTGCATAGCTACTTCTTTTTCAATTTGTTTACCGTCACTTGTTTTATGACCGATAACGCTCTTATCCAGACCAATTCTTTCACAGTTACCCTTACAAAGAACCTTTTCGTGGTCCATATCAAATAGCTGATACTTCAAAGATGAGCTACCGGCGTTAATAACTAAAATCATCATTGCATTTATTCTCCTTAGAGTTAAATTTTCGTTGCTATTGTACAACTACTATTATATAATAGTACAAAAAGCCGACAAATTCAACCTTTTTGACTAATAAAATTAAGAGGGGAGTTATTATTTTGAACAACTATGCTATAATCAGTGAGTTTAACCCATTTCATAAGGGACACAGGTTTTTAATTGACTCTTGCAAAGAAAATGGTGCATCACATATTACTGCTATAATGAGTGGTAACTATGTACAGCGTGGAGATATTGCTGTACTTTCTAAAAAAATAAGAACTGAAATGGCATTAAAAAATGGTGTAGACCTTGTTGTAGAATTGCCTATACCCTATTCTGTTGCTAATGCACAGGTTTTTGCCAGAGGTGGTGTGGGTATAGCTGATAAAATGGGCTGTGTAAATAAGCTTGCATTTGCAAGCGAATGTGGAGATAAAGAGCTACTTATAAAAACAGCCGATTTAACTATATCTGAAAAATTCAGTACAATTTTCAAAGCTGAAATTGCAAAGGGTATAAGCTACCCTAACGCTCTTAACAAAGCAATAGAAAGCACCAACAGTGAAATAAGTAGTATAATCTCCTCCCCTAATAATGTACTTGGAATTGAATATATAAAGGCACTCAAAGAAATCAACTCAAATATAGAGCCTTTTACTATCAAACGCAAGGGCGATAGTCATAACAGCACTGAAATTTCATCTGAGCTTGCCAGTGCAAGCAACATACGAAAGCTATTAAGCAAGCATAGCGATGTTTCTGAATATATACCAGAAAATTGCAACGAGCTTTTACAGAAAGCAATAACAAATGGTGAGCTTGCACAGCTTGAAAAAAATATGCGTGGCATTATGCTAAAGCTGAGAAGTATGAATATTTCAGACATTTCTAAAATAGCCGATGTAAGTGAGGGCTTAGAAAACAGGCTATATAATGCAATTCGTAACAGCAATAATATTAACGAGATAATAGAAAGTACTAAATCAAAAAGATACACCTATGCAAGAATAAGAAGATTGATAATATCGTGTTTACTAGATATTGCCAGCGATTACTCAAAGGAAGCTCCACAATATATAAGAGTGTTAGGCTTTACAAAAAATGGTGCTGAAATACTTAACACAATGAAAAATACAGCTTTATTACCTGTAGTAACAAAGCTAACTAATCTTCCTGATAATATTTCAGAGCAAGCAAAAAAAGCTCTGACACTTGAACTCAGAGCAACAGATATTTATTATACTTTTACAGATAGCATAAAGCCCTGTGGTATGGAATATAAAAATGGTATTGTGGTAATTAAGTAGAATACATTAAATTAAAGCAACAGCGATAACACTGTTGCTTTTACCTGTTTTTATTAAATCATCTATATTATAATTTTATGATTTTTAGCATTGATTTTCATTTAATGATTTTATACCTGATATAACCCTTGTGTATTCTTGACTTAGCTTAGGTAAAACACAAATTGTTTTTTTGATATTATTACCTTGTAATGCCTTTGTTATCAAATCGGCATAAACATACAATGATGATAAGCTTAAATTTTGTGAAAGCCCTTTTAATTTATGTGCATATATATAGGCACTTTGAATATTGTTACGGTCAATTTCTGTACACAAATCAGTAAAGGTATTATCCTGTAAAAATATATCCAGATACTTTCTTATTCTACCCTCGTTTAAAATCCGAGAAGAAATTTCATTGTAATTTCCGTTTATCTCGTTATAAAAATCCCTTAATGTCATCTAACACACCATCCCTGAATACTCCCTAATAATTTAATTATTAAACAGGCTTTGATATGATAGCACATTAAATTGAATACTGTCAAGGTGTATTACATTCTTAGATAAAATTCGGTTTATATTTATTTTTCATTAAAGCATATTTCATCTGAAGCTATAATTTCAAAGCAGTTATCATCAACTGCTTTGATTGAATTGGCTATCTCAAAGGTATCATCACCGATAACCTCATTTACACTTGAAATTTCAAAATGCTCGTCACTTATAAATTCCTCTATTCTCATTACTTCTGAATGTTCATCAAAGGCAATTATCTCTGTTTTTTCGTTATTCAGACTTTTATAATAATCTACATCAGCAAATTTCAACCTAGACAAATGCTTCTTTAATTTTAACGCCATTGGTTTATAAGTAGCAAATGTAATGCCACCTGATACTATTCCTCCAACAATAGGTATTGTTTTTGAAACACCTTTTGCAAATAGCTTTTTTGTTATATTAAAGCCAAGCAATGGGATTGCATTTTCAGCAAATGAATACATCTTACCCTTAGTAAGTGCCTTTCTTGCTGAGCGTTCAGTTGCTTTTTCTGATAAAGAATTACTTATTTTTGTAATTACTGAGTTTGCTTCGTTTACACCACACATAACACCTGTAAAAACAGTAAGCAGTTTAGTGGTTTCGTCATCTATACAACCGTTCTCATCAAAAATATCCTGCCAACCATAAAGATAAACAAGCTTTTGAATAATACGTAAAACGTGCGCAAAATATTGTGATGCTTCAACAGCTGTATTTTCTTCTGTTCCTATTTCAGATGTTCCACCGGAAAAGGATAGAGATGTTAATTTCATTGTTTCAACATTTATAGATGCGTTTGCTATTTTATTAATTTTCTCTACGGGAATACCTGCATGTGCTGGGTTATTATTAATAGCATCTTGAACTATATCATCACTATAATACTTCTGTAATTCTGATTTTAAAAACTCTGCTCTATCAATCTTAACTAAAGGCATTCCTACAGATGATTTTAACATAGTTTCAAAATCCATATTACTTAGCATTTTATCTTTCATTATCATACCTCTTAATAAATTCTTCTTTCAATTATTCTATCTTAATAACAGAATAAAGTCAATATTGCAAAAAGCACATTCCTGCTGTACAAGAATGTGCTTTTTGCTAATAAAAAAGTTTTATTTTAAATTAAATTTACTCTTTGGCATTTGGCATATAGGACACTTCCAGTCATCTGGAAGCTCTTCAAAAGGAATTTCACCATCATACACATAGCCACAAACATCACATACATATTGCTTTTGAGATGAGTCTTCTTTTTCCTCTTCAACATAGGTTGGTGCTTTTGGTGGTGCTGAGCCTTTTATAACCTTGTGATAATAATCGTAGGTCATACTCTCGCCCTCTGTTTCATCACTGGTAGCTGTAACCTCTGCAAAACATACGGTATGATCTGATAATGTAATTTTATCAATAACCTTACAGATAAGATAACCACATCTACCCTCTGTTATTACTGGCAGACCCTCTACTACAGTATGTGGTACATCTGCAAGCTTATCCTTATCAAATCCACTGGAAAAGCCTAGTGCTGTAAACACTGACCTTGGAGCTTCAGTGTTTAATATAGTAACTGAAAACTCATTTGTTTTTTCAATTTGCTGTGCTGTGTAACAGCTGTGATTAATACTTACAGCTATTACAACAGGCTTTGAGCTAATCTGAAAAACAGTATTTACAATACAAGCCGAGAGCTTCTCCTCTGACTTTACTCCGATAGTGTACATTCCGTACGAAAGCTTTCTTAATATAGAATTATTCATAATAACACCTCTGTTTTTTTATTAGAAAGTATCTAAAAACAGAAATAAAGAATTGATTTGAGTTTTTAGATACAAATTAAATGTTAAGAATTTATTTATTGATATAGATTAATATTTATGATAAAATTATAGCAAATGCTGAATATGGAGAGTCTGTATGAAAATAAAAGAATCTGCTGAAAATTACTTAGAAACCATACTTATTATTAAAGAGCGTAATGGAGAGGTTCGCTCTGTAGATATTGTAAATGAGCTTAAATTTTCAAAGCCCAGCGTAAGCGTTGCTATGAAAAACCTTAGAGAAAACGGATACATTACAATGGACGCAAGAGGCTTTATAGAGCTTACCGAAAAAGGAAAAATTATTGCAGAAACAATGTATGAACGTCACAAGGTTTTTACCAAATGGCTTATGGCTTTGGGAGTAAGCGAAAAAACAGCCAAGGAAGATGCCTGTAGAATTGAACACGTAATAAGTGCAGAAACCTTTGAGGCTGTTAAAAGACATATATCAGAAGCTTAATTTCAAATATAATCAACTGATTATATAATAACATTTTCAACAATAATTTTGTGAACAATGTATTAATTTTATGCTGAACACACTTTTAACACATTAATTAACTTAGACTTGTATACTTAGGATATATCATAATATTCTAAATATACAAGTCTTTTTATATTAGACCTGTTCGATAACCGGAAAAATGTCGTATGGATGAAAGATTTTTTCGTCAGACAACGACAATTTTTCCTTGAAATACTGTATGTATTTCAAGGAAAATTGGCTAAGTATGACGGAAAAAGAACCGTTCAGACGGCGTTTTGGAGGTTATCGAACAGGTCTATTGATAGAATTAACTATTATATTCATTTATAATCTGTTCAGCACATTTTATTCCATCTACTGCAGCAGACATTATACCACCTGCATAGCCTGCACCCTCCCCACAAGGATATAGACCATTTATTGATATACTTTGCATACTTTCATTTCGGATAATTCTTATAGGTGATGAGCTTCTTGTTTCAACAGCTGTAAGAAGTGCGTCACCATTTGCAAAGCCTTTAAGCTTATTATCAAGCTGTTTTACACCCTCTTTAAGTGATTCTGCCACAAAGACAGGTAGACAACTATTTAAATTTGCCATTGTTGTACCAGCTGTATAGCTTGGCAAGACACTACCAAACGAGGTTGTCTTTCTATTATCTATAAAGTCTGCTACACGCTGTACAGGTGCTTTGTAATTACCCTCTCCGGCAATAAAGGCTTGCTCCTCTAATTTTCTTTGTAGCTCTACACCTGCCAATATATTTTCACTGCCAAAGTCTGACGGATTTATTCCTACAAGCAAGGCACTATTTGCATTTACCTCTGCTCTGGCAAATTTGCTCATACCATTTGTTACAAGGCGATTTTCTTCACTTGCAGCAGCTACTACTGTTCCACCAGGGCACATACAGAATGTATATACTCCTCTGCCGTTATTAAGATGCACAGCCAGCTTGTAATCAGCTGCACCAAGATTACCCTTTTGTGCAAATTCTCCGTACTGTGCTTTATCAATATTTCTTTGTAAATGCTCTATTCTTGCACCAACAGAAAAAGGCTTTTGCTCCATTGGTATATTAAGCCTTACCAGCATTTCAAATGTATCTCTTGCACTGTGACCAAGTGCAAGAACAACCTTACTACAAGGAATTTTTTCTTCTCCGTTTTTGGTTGCTACGATAATTTCACTAACAGAATTATTTTTTATTATAATATCTGTAAGCTGAGTTTCAAACAACACCCTACCACCAAGTCTTATTATCTCATTACGAATATTCTTTACAGCTTCGGGTAGCTTATCTGTACCAATATGTGGCTTTGCATTATACAAAATTTCTCTTGGAGCACCATGCTTTACAAATTCCTGAAGAACCTTTTGTGCTCTTGTATCCTTTGTACCCGTATTTAATTTTCCGTCAGAGAATGTACCTGCTCCACCCTCACCAAATTGTACATTTGATGAGGTATTAAGTATACCTGTATTCCAAAAATGGTTTACATCCTTTTGACGCTCATCTACGCTTTTACCACGCTCTATTACAATTGGACAAGCACCAGCCTGTGCAAGTACTAAACCACAGAATAATCCAGCTGGACCTGCACCAACTACAACAGGAGAAAGTAATGGCTTTTCTGCTTTTTTCACTATGTATTCATATGGTGTTACCTTTGTTATATTGAGCTTTTTATTTTTCTTTATTACATCGCTTTCTTTTGCTATTTTTTCATTTAATCTTACATTTATAGTAGCAGTGTAATGAACATTATTTTTCTTTCTTGCATCTACTGATAGCCTTGAAAACTCATATTTTAAAATTGCAGTTTTTGAAATTTTGAGCAATTTTGATATTTCAGATATCACTGTATTATCTGTATAATTTACTGGAAGCTTTACATTACTTAACTTTATCATTTTTACCTCTGAAATTTTTTATAATATTATCACCTGCGATTATTCCACTTGTCCAAGCCCAATGCAGGTTATACCCACCACATATTCCGTCTATATCTACAAGCTCGCCTATTATATATAATCCTTTATGCTTTTTAGATTGCATTGAATTAAAATCAAGCTCTTCTGCAATCACACCACCAGCTGTAACCTGTGCATTTTCAAAATCACTTTTCTCTGACGGAGTAAAGCACCAATATTTTAAGCATTCAGCTATTGATGATATTTCTTTCTTTGTAAGAGTGGCACAGTTACGTTTATCTGTTTTAATATTACATTCCTGCATAATAGCAGAAGCCACACGCTTATGCAGAAAACCATCAAAAAAGTTTTCCATAGGATATTTCCCCATAACAGCCAATCTACTATATAGCAAGCCTTTACATTCTTCCTTTGTGTATTCAGGCATAATATCAATAACCAAATTAATTTTATTGTACTTTATTCCATTAATTGAGCTATATTCAAAAAACTCATTTACCATTCTTGAGAGCTGGAATACACATATACCACTTAATGCACCGTTTGAAAACTGTATTTCTCCATTCTCTGTGTTAATTGCTTTACCATCTGCAATTAAGCTTACATTACCCTTTATACGCAAGCCTTTTAATGCTGTAAGGCATTTATTATTACAGGGTACCGTTACAAGTGATGGCAAAGGCTTTGAAAAAGAGATATTCAAACCCTTTGCAAGCCTATAGCCAAAGCCATTTGTACTTAATTTAGAGCTAGCCATACCACCACAGGCTAAGACTACATACTTTGCTATAATTTTTGTATTTTCACATTCGAGTGTATATGTGTTTTTACATTTTACTATATTAGTAACTGTTGTATTGCAAATTTCTTTTATATTATGTGCGAGAATATAATTTCTTATAGAATCAAGCACAGAAGCAACATTGTTGCTCACAGGGTAAACTCTACCCTCTGAATCTGCTCGTGTAATCAAGCCTATTTCGCTAAAATAATTGGTTATATATTCACAGGTATATTTTTTGAATAATTTATTAGCATAAAATTTTGCTGAACCATAATAGGCATTATCGAAAATATCGGTATTTGTAAGATTACATCTACCATTACCTGTAGCCATAAGCTTTTTTCCCGTGCGTTGATGATGCTCAATAACAAGCACCTTGCAAGCAATATTTGCTTTTGCTATGGCTACTGCAGTCATCAAGCCAGAAGCTCCACCACCTATTATTGCAACATCAGTTTTAATTATCTCCATATGGGTATTCTCCATTTTGATTATTCTATATTATTAAGATATCATAAAGAAAAAATGTTATCAAGATCATACAACCATTTTACGGAGTAAAATGATTGTGCAATAATACAACCATTTTACGCAGTAAATTGATTGTTAAAACATACAACCATTTTACGCAGTAAATTGATTTTAAAAAGCACACAAGTGTTAAAACTCGTGTGCTTTTAATCTTTTATGTATTTATGCTTTTTTATTTTCTTGCTTTTTAACGTTGTTTTTCTCGATAGCTACCTTTAGCAACTGTAAACCAAGGATTATTGCTCCTCCAAGTAAAAAGAAAAGAATACTAAATGTGCCAACGCTTAATGTTGGTAATGAGAATGAACCCCAGAATGTCATTGCAGGCATTGGGTCATCTAATGTAGTAGGACCATTTGCTATAGCATAAAGTGAACCAATCATAAGACCAATTATAAAGTACATCATACCTGAACGAGCCTTATTAAGTGCCAGCTTAACAAGCTTGATAAATAATAGAATACCAACTACTACACCTAAACCAAATACGATTACAGTAGGTAACACACTGAAATTAAGATGCATTAATTCTTTTACTGAGCCTATAACAGTAAGATATACACCCATAATAAGTAATATTGTTGAGCCTGAAATACCTGGTAGTATCATTGCTGAAATTCCAAGCATACCTGAAAGGAATAAGTAAGCATATGAACCAAAGCCCGATGCAAGAGCTCCACCGTCTTCTGAAGCACCTGATGGATTAAACATAGCTAAAAGAACTACAAGTGCTATTCCTATAACTGTGAAAATCAAATTATAATATTTTGATTTTAGAGTTTCCTTTTCATCTCTGATAATAACAGGAATTGAAAAAACAATAAATCCTAAAAACAGTGAACTGATAGCATAAATATGCGATTCAAAAACACTGGTTAGAATTAATATAGCCAGAACCATACCAATTGCCCAGCCTATACCTATCTTCACAAGGAATTTTAAAGCTTTAATTTTCTCATCCTTTGAGCCTGTAACAAGGGCATCAAGTGAAGAAATAAATTCATCGTAAAAGCCTAAAATAAAGGCAATTGAACCACCTGAAACTCCCGGTACACTGTCAGCAAGGGCCATTAAAAAACCACCTATACTGTGCATAAACCTACCTCTTTCCAAAAAATATTAAAATTGCTTAAAGCAGATAACATTAATTATACTCTATAGACATATAAAATATCAATAGTTTTATTACACAAATTTAATATTGACATCTAAAAATTTATAAACTAAAATAGATACTATGTGTGTATGTTCGACTTTTAATTTATATTATTAACAAGGAGATTATATGAAAAAAAAGGTAATTATATTAAGGGTAGTATTTACAACCCTTACACTGGCACTTACAGCCTTTATATGGTTACATTCTCTAGCTTCGGCTGATAAATCTGCAAACGAAAGTGCAGGTGTGCTTGAGTTTTTAAACAAAATTCTTGCAGGGTTAGGAATTGAATCGGGGTTAACTGATTTTATTGTGCGTAAGCTTGCCCATTTTCTTGAATTTACTGCATTTGGTGCATCATTGTCTGCAACATATATATCATACACAAACAGGCTTGCTAAAAACATACCGAATATGCTTTTTATTTTGCTGGCTGTACCTGTTATTGATGAAACATTACAGTATTTTTCGCCTGGCAGAAGTCCACAGATAAGTGATGTTTTGATTGATTTCAGTGGTTGTATTACAGGTCTTATTTTTACTGCTTTGGTTTTTGCAATTATAAATTTTTTCAAAAAGAAAAAATCAAAAACACTATGTTCTAAATAATGATAATATTAAAGAAAGGAATTGATAAAAAATGGAAAATGTAAAAGAAAACAAAATGGGACACGCTCCCCTGTTTAAATTAATTGCGTCTATGGCTGTACCAGCTATGTTTTCTATGATTATTCAGGCATTGTATAACATAGTTGATAGTATATTTGTTTCTCATTACAGTGAGGCTGGTCTTACAGCTGTTTCTCTTGCTTATCCGTTACAAATGCTTATTATTGCAGTAGGCGTTGGAACAGGCGTAGGTGTTAATTCGTTAGTATCTCGTAAGCTGGGTGAAAAGAATTTTGATGAGGCTAACAAGGCTGCTTCACACGGATTACTATTAGGATTTTTCAATTGGCTTGTATTTTTTATTTTAGGATTAACTATTGTAAAACCGTTTATCAACGCATTCACAGACGATTCTAAAATTGCACAGATGGGTATTGAATATTTGTCTATTATAATGATTTACTCCTTTGGATGTTTTATTGAAATTGTAATAGAAAAAACTCTGCAAGCAACAGGCAATATGATATTCCCTATGCTGTTTATGCTGTCAGGTGCTATTACTAACATTATACTTGACCCTATATTTATATTTGACTCATTTATGGGTATAAATGGTTTTGGTATGGGTGTAAAGGGTGCTGCTGTAGCTACTGTAATAGGACAAATTTTATCAATGGTTTTTGCTTTGAGTGTATTGTTCTTTAAAAAGCACGATATACATATTTCGTTTAAAAAATTCAGATTTTCATTAAGCACAATAAAAAACATCTACGCTGTAGGAATACCTGCTATAGTTATGCAGTCTATAACATCTATAATGCTTGTATTAGTAAACAGTATTCTTACTAAGTTTTCTAATTCAGATATCGCAATATCTGTACTTAACATTTATTTCAAGCTACAATCCTTTATATTTATGCCTTGCTTTGGACTTACACAGGGGTTAATGCCTATTATGGGCTACAACTATGGTGCAAGAAACAAGCAACGATTAACAACAGCCTTAAAATATGGCTGTTGTATTGCCGGTGTAATTATGACATTAGGTACTATAACATTCCTTACTATACCTGATGTTCTTATGGGTATGTTCAATGCAAATGATGAAATGCTTAAAATTGGATGTATAGCATTAAGAGTTATTTGTCTATGCTTTATACCAGCAGCTATCGGTATTGTATTTTCCTCATTCTATCAGGCAACAGGACATGGCTTAAGAAGTATGATTATTTCAATGCTAAGACAGCTTGTTTTTCTTGTACCTGCTGCATATTTCTTATCCAATATAGGCTTAAATGCAGTTTGGTTTGCCTTCCCTATTGCTGAGGCAGGTGCACTTATTCTTGCTATTACATTCTTTATAAATCTTTACAATAAAGAAATCAAATATATAGATCAACCTGATAAGTTTAATTTTAAAGATTAATGCTATAAAAACGCTGTTTGTAAAATTACAGACAGCGTTTTTGAATTATTGTAACAACTTACCCTTATTTTAATAGTATAATTACAGGGGTGTGTATTAATGAGTAGACATAGATACCATAAAAAATTTAAATTATGGAAGATTATTTTAGTTTGCTTGTTTGGACTAACATTAATAATATATATGGTTTTTGAAAGCTATATTGAACCAAGTATTATAGATATAACAAGAGTAAAGGCAGAAGAACTTTGTAATGACGCTGTAAATACTGCTGTTTTGGCTGTATTGGACGAAAATCACTTTACATATACTGATTTTGCTACAATAACACTTAAAGATCAGGCTGTAACCAACATAACCAGTAATTCTATTAATACCAATAAATTCAAATCACTTGTAGCTATACGTGCACAGGACGAAATAGATAATATGAGTGGAACAGAAATAAATTATAAGCTGGGTGATTTTAGTAGTGTGTCGCTATTGTCAGGCAGAGGTCCTGAGCTGGTAATAAAGCTGTATCTTACATCAAGTGTAACAACTGATATTATAAGTAGCTTTGAAGCCTGTGGAATTAATCAAACAAAGCATAATCTTTCGATAGAGGTTACATCTAAGGTTTACATAACTTCACGAGAAAATGAAAAAACCTATGTTATTGTAGTAACTACAGTACCTATAGCTGAAAATATTATCGTCGGGAATACACCGTCTTTATATATTGATTAGGATTAAATAAAAAGGAGTTTGTCTTTTAAACGGCAAACTCCTTTAATGTTTATATTTTTTTTACTTATTAAATCAATATCAGAATAGCTCACAAACAAGGTCGCAGTATTCTACAGGATCTTCTATCTGCAAGCCTGCAATAAGTAGAGCTTGTGAATATAAAATCTTTGCGATTTTTTCTGCTTTTTCCTTATCATTGCTGTAAGCGTTTTTAAGTGCAGTAAAGGTTTTATGGTCTGCGTTAAGCTCTAGCACCTTGCTGGCTGTTGGCTTTGGATCGTCACCTGGCATTTGTGCGAAATATTTTTCCATTTCGATAGATACTGCACCCTCAGCTGATAGACAAACAGGGTGTGATTTTAGATTTTTAGAAATAATAGCCTTTGTGATTTTACCACTTAGCTTTTCAGCAACAAATCCAAGTAGCTCCTTGTTTTCCTCAGCCTGCTTCTCTGTTTTTTCCTTTTCTTCGTCAGACTGTAGCTCTGCTTTTTCATCTGCTATTGACATAATTGTTTTTTCATTATATTGCATAAGTGTTTTTGCAACAAACTCGTCAATATCATCTGTGAAATAAAGAAATTCGTAGCCCTTATCCTTACAAAGCTCTGTTTGTGGTAATGCTTTAATTCTTTGCTCTGTGTCACCACAAGCATAGTAAATATATTTTTGGCTTTCTGGCATTCTTGAAACATAGTCAGCTAATGTTGTATATCCATCTACTGCTGAGCTTCTGAATACCAATAAATCCTGCAATGCTTCTCTATTCATACCATAGCTTGACGCTACACCATACTTAATTTGTAAGCCAAATGCTTTCCAGAAGGTTTCGTATTTATCTGGTGTATTTTTAAGTAGCTTTTGAAGCTCTGTTTTAATTTTCTTTTCGATATTCTTTGCTATTATGCTTAACTGTCTGTCGTGCTGTAAAAGCTCTCTTGAAATGTTAAGTGACAAATCCTGAGAATCAACAACACCCTTTACAAATCTGAAATAATCAGGAACAAGCTGTTCGCACTTGTCCATAATCATTACTCCATTTGAATATAGCTGTAAGCCCTTATCAGACTCAGATGTATAATAGCCATATGGTGCTACAGCAGGAATATACATTAATGCTTTATATGATACTGTACCCTCTGCACTTACATTTATTGTTGCAAGTGGGTCTGTCATATCCATAAATTTTTCTTTATAATAATTATTATATTCCTCTTGAGTTACCTCACTCTTGTTTCTTCTCCAAATTGGAACCATACTATTGAGTGTTTTAATTTCTTTTACTGTTTCATACTTTGGCTCTTCTGAGTCTGTAGCTGTATTAACAGTACTTTCAACCTCCATTTTAATTGGGAAGCTGATATAATCAGAATATTTTTTAACAAGAGACTGTATTCTGTAGCTTTCAAGATACTGTGAGTAATCCTCTGATTCTGCATCTTCTCTTATTTTCATAATAATCTGAGTACCACAGCTGTCTTTTTCTGTTTCCTCTATTGTATAGCCGTCTGCTCCTGTTGATTTCCACATATAAGCCTTGTCGCTGTTATGCTTCTTTGTAATAACAGTAACCTCATCAGCCACCATAAATGCTGAATAGAAACCTACACCAAACTGACCGATAATATCAGTTTTCTCGTTTTCGCTAAGCTCGTTTTTAAATTGGAAGCTACCACTTTTTGCAATAGTACCTAAATTCTCTTCAAGCTCCTCATATGACATACCTATACCATTGTCGCTAACTGTTAAGGTTCTGTTTTCTTTGTCAGAATCTATTCTTATAAATAACTCAGGTAGCTTTTCTGCTGTTTGGTCTGTAAGAGAAACAAAGTGTAGCTTATCAAGTGCATCACTTGCATTTGAAATAATTTCTCTAAGAAAAATCTCCTTATGAGTATAGATTGAATTAACCATAAGATCCATTAATCGTTTGGACTCGGCTTTAAAATCCTTCTTTTGCATTTATGTAACCTCTTTCTGAATGATTTTGTTTCCATATGTAGTTATATCCACTACAAGGCTGTAGTGGATATTGCGTTTAAATATTTAAATTACATTTTCTCTGGTGCAGGATATTCAACACCTAGTGTATCTACTGTAACTGATTTCATAACCTGTGCATCAAGTGGCTTATCAGCATAATCTGTATCACATTCTGCGATATCATTTACAAACTGCATACCCTCTGTTACCTTACCAAATGCTGCATAAGAACCATCAAGATGTGGTGCATCCTTATGCATAATAAAGAACTGTGAGCCTGCTGAATTTGGCATTGCAGAGCGTGCCATTGAGATTACTCCCTCTGTATGCTTTAATGTATTATTAAAGCCATTCTGTGCAAATTCTCCCTTTATTCCGTAGCCTGGGCCACCACAGCCTGTACCGTCAGGACATCCACCCTGAATCATAAATCCGTAAATTACTCTGTGGAATGTTAAGCCGTTATAGTATCCACTATTAGCAAGGCTGATAAAATTATTAACTGTATTTGGTGCTATCTCTGGATAAAGCTCTCCTTTAATAATATCACCGTTTTCCATTTCAATTTTAAAAATTGGATTACTCATACAAAAATTCTCTCCTATTTATATTGTTCAAATTCATCAAAAAGCCATACAGCCTTTTCTCTAAAAGGTATTATATATCACATCTAAAATTTTTTCAAGCACTTGAGGATATCGAGTGCTAATTTTTTGTAAACATTATTTACATTATCTGTAAATAAATTATTAACAAACCCCAAAGCATTATATAATACTATTTTCTTTTCTTTATTTTTAAGTTGACTTTATAATTAATATTTAGTAGAATTAATATTGAACTGGAGGTATTGTATAATGAACAACAATAATAATAACGATAACTTTAATAACAGCTGGGGTTCTGATCCTAACAACACTCCTGACAATAATTTCGGAACTAATCAGTCAAACATAAATAGCTTTGGTCAAAATAATAATGACTGGAATTTAAATCAGCAGAACAATAACAATTTTAATACAGATAATCAAAATAATTTTAATGGTGGCTGGGGAACAAATCAAAATCCTCTAAATACTACACCAAATACCAGCTCTCCTTACGACAATTCCTACACACCAAACAATAATTTTTCTGGTGGCTTTGACCCTAATGCTAATTACTCAAATAATGCTGGCTTCAACCCAAATCAGACATATAACAATAGCTTGAATGGTATTCCTGAAAATAACAGTATGTATGATAATATGCCTATGAATTTTGGTTATACACCAGTTAGTGGCGATCAGATTGAGGTTGCTGGTTTTGGAAACCAAACAACAGGCAATATGACAAATGCATATGGAAACCTTGGTGTGGACAACAGTGGCTCAAAGGCTACTATTGCACTTGTGCTAGGTATAGTAAGCTGTGTAGTTGCTATAGTAGGTATTATTTTATTCTGGACCTCAATGGCTTCAGCCTGCGATGTTGCTTCTGGCACTAAACCAGAAACTGATTCTGTACTAGCTTCAATAGGTGCTGGTGTTATAATATCTATTATTTTCCCATTAATCTCTTTGATTGTAGGTATTATAGGCATTGTAATGGGTTCAGGAGCTTATAAAAAATCTAAGCTAAATGGAGTTTTAGCTAACAAAGGTAAAGCTACAGCTGGTATTGTTTTTAGTGTTATAGGTTCTATATTGTCAGCTACACCTCTTTTGATGTGTTTTTCTTGCTTGTCATGTGCTTCTTCTTTAAATATGAATGATTCTGATAATTATGCATCTAGTGGTAACTATAGCTACTCTGAGGATTCTGACTCGGATGATTATGATGAATTTGAGTTTGATTTTGACAAATACCACACTGATGATTTTGATTCTGACGAGTATCTTTAATTAATATTTATTAGGCAGTGTGATTACACACTGCCTTGTTTTTTAGGAAGTGAAGTTATATTGTTTACTACTGTTGATATTCTTGGAGGAGAGCTTCCATATTACGGAATTATGGTAACTCTTGGTATTTTAGCCTGTTTTCTGCTATTATTATTCACGAGAAAGAAACGCCAAAATATTGAGGGTATAGAATATGTGCTTATGGGATTAGTTGCAGGAATTTCTGCTTTTATAATGGCACATATTGTATATGGAATTGCTCATTTAGATAAAATTATTTTTGTTATTACACATCCTGATAGATTATTTGAAAGCATAGAGTCCTTCTTATTTTATTTTTCTGATATATTTGGTGGAATGGTATTTTATGGAGGGTTAATTGGTGCTTGTATAGGTAGCTATATTTATATGAAAAAGACAAAGCTGGATATAAAAGAATATTCAGACACTCTTGCACCCTGTATTCCACTGTTTCACGCATTTGGCAGAATGGGTTGCTTTTTAGCTGGCTGTTGTTATGGAATAGAGAGTAATATCGGCTTTACATATCGTTATTCTATAGTTGAGCCTGCTAACGGAGTTTGCAGATTTCCTGTGCAATTGCTTGAAGCTAGCGAAAATATACTTATATGTATATTACTTACCATAATGCTGTGCAAATGTAAAAAATTACCTCACGGTATATTAATATGGATTTATGGTTTTATTTACTCTGTGGTAAGATTTGCAAATGAGTTTCTTCGTGGTGATAATATTCAGCGAGGATTTTTTGGTGTTTTTTCAACATCACAATGGATAAGTATTTTTATTTTTATACTGTCATCAATAGTTATATCTGTAAATATTTTAAAAATGATAAAATCAAAAGTATAATTTTTTAAGGAGCTATAAAATGCAATTTGGTATATCATCAGCCTGCTTTTATCCTCAGGATTGTCTTGAAATTATAAAATCATTGGCTGAAAGCAGTGTAAAATCAATAGAGATTTTTTCAAATACAGAAAGCGAATTAACCCCTGAATTTGCAAGGGAGGTTAAGAATATCATTGAAGCCTATAGTATGTCTGTAACATCTATTCACCCGTTTACTTCGGGATATGAATATATTATGATATTTTCTGACTACGAAAAGCGTTTTGCAGATGCTGTGGAATTTTATAAACGCTATTATAGCTTTGCAGGTGAGCTTGGTGCTAAGCTGGTTGTATTACATGGTGACAAACGCTTTGCGAATAACGGTGGTATCCCTGATGAGGAATACTTTGAACGCTATTATAGGCTTAGACAGGTGGCAAAATCAATGGGTGTAACCTTGGCACAGGAAAATGTAAATCTGTTTAGAAGTCAAAGCCCTGCTTTTATAAAAAAGATGAGAGAATATCTACATAATGATGTAGACTTTGTTTTTGACATAAAGCAGGCTGTGCGTTCTGGTAATAATCCATACGATATATGCACAGCAATGGATAACAGGATAATTCATCTGCACATAAACGACAACAACAGCACATATGATTGTATGCTACCTGGAGCAGGTGAAATGGACTACAGAAAAATTTTATCTCAGATAAAAGCCCAAGGCTTTAATGGTAGTGCAGTAATTGAGGTTTATCGTAAAAATTTTGAGACTCTTGAGCAACTAATTAATTCGTATAATTATATGAATACTAGCTTTGCAGATATATAGTCAATATACACTATGTTACTTGCAAATATTACTACTATATGGTATAATATGCTAAAAGCTATTTAGGAGGCACCATTTATGAAATGTCCATATTGTGCTTATGAAGAAAGTAAGGTTATAGATTCACGTTCAGCTGATGACGGAGAAAGAATTAGACGACGCAGAGAATGTCTTAAATGTGGTAAGAGATTTACAACACACGAAATTGTAGAAACAGTGCCTATTATGGTTATTAAGCGTGATAAAACAAGAGAGCCATTTAGCAGAGAAAAGCTATGCTCAGGATTGCTAAGAGCTTGTGAAAAAAGACCAGTATCAATAGAAACCATTGATACTGTTATTTCTAACATTGAGGCTAATATTCAAAACTCGCTTGATAGAGAGGTAACCTCTGAAAAAATTGGTGAGCTTGCTATGGAGCATTTAAAAAAAATAGACGAGGTTGCATACGTAAGATTTGCTTCTGTTTACAGACAATTTAAGGATATAAACACCTTTATGCAGGAGCTTACTAACCTATTAAATTCAAAATAAACATTATATTCAAAAGAAAAACTCGAAATTCGTTTTTATGAATTTCGAGTTTTTTCAATATTAGTATAAATTATTCGTCTTCAGTTTCTCTTGACTTTTCGTAGATAACTACTGGGGTGCCTATTTCTACAAGCTCATACATTTTTTCAACATTATAGTAAGGTGTATTAATACAGCCATGTGAACCATCGTATGTGTATGTGCTTCCACCATACTCGTAGTCATATCTCCACAATGAATCGTGTATACCTATTCCGTCATAGGTTACAGCCATCCAATAGGTTACATCTGTCTCCCAGGTTTCACCCTCAAGTGTTGCAGGTGACTTCTTGTAATAAACATCATACAAGCCTGTAGTTGTATCTCTATAATATTTTAATCCTGTTACTACAGGTGTAGAAACTACAAGCTTACCCTTTTCAAAGTACCACATATGCTGCATATCTATATCAATTTCAATATATGTAGTACCAACGTTGTATTTATCTACCATATTAGTTTTTTTACATTTTACACTCTGTGTTTTATAATTACTGAATATTTTTGTACCGTCCTCAGCTGTATAATATGCACAAACTCTAACATAGTAGGTTTTATCGGCAGTTTTCTGCTTAGTTAGGAAAATATTATCTTCGGTTGTTCCCTGTAGCTTATAAGGGCCACTTTTTGATTCTGAAAGGTAAACTGCATAGCCGTCTGCTCCACTTACATGGTACCACTTAGCCATAACCCTTTTATCACGGCTGAATACAGTAGGCTCAGGAGTATCAGTAACTGTACCTGTAATTAATGTTCTGTAATCTCCGTAATAATATTTACCGTCAGCTTTATAGTATGGAACTACTCTGTAATTATAGTTCTGCTGTTCATTTAGATTTTTATTTGTGTAGGTTGTTTTATCACCATCATTAATTACAGCATACTTTATATACTTACCAACCTTTGATGAATAGTACCAACCATTTATATCATCATATAGCCATTCGCCCTCATAGTCGTTATCATTGGTTGTCATTCTATATATAACATATCCTGTTGCGTTAGGGGATTTATCCCAGCTGAGTTTTATTGATGTTTTATCTCTTTTTGCAGCTTTAAGATTTTTTACCTGTTCAGGATTTGTAGCTGTTTTTATAATATCACTTTCAGCACTATATGAACGTTCTCCACTTATCTCTTTGTAGGCTTTTATTATATAATAATATTTATGTGACGGTTTAAGTCCCTTATCGGTATATTTAGAAACATCCTTTACATCACATATTTTTTTATATTCCCCATTTGATGTATAATCCATTCTGTACAGGGTATAGCCTGTAGCACCTTTAACCTCTCCCCACTTTAATGTGATGGATTTTTGATTTTGTATTACAAGAGAGAAGTCTTTTACCTTAACAGGGCTAGAGGCTGTTTTTACAGCTTCTGCCTTACTGTAAATCTTTTTATCTCCGTAATTGGTATATGATTGTATCTTATAATTATACTGACTTCCCGGTTGAACATTCGTATCTTTTATCTGGGTAGTATCGGAATTGTCAATAGTTGCAATTTCGATATAGCTACCATTTGTTGTTTTATCTTGTCTTGATATCACATAGCCATCTGCACCAATGCCTCTATCCCATTGTAGGGTTATTGAACCTTGGGTTTGATTTTTAGCATCAAATATATCTACACAGCCAATTTTATCATCTGCTGATACAGCTGTGCTAAAAACCACAAAACCGGTTATCAAAGCTACTGCTATGATAATCTTTTTTAAATTTTCTCTTTTTATTTTCACTTCACTATTACTCCTATTATACAAATACTATCTTTAGATATTATATTTACAAATTATTTTATCACGATTATAAAGCCTTTGCAATACAAGAAAACCCTAAAATCTACAGTAAAATTCTTTTCTTACATTATGTGCAAATAAAACAAAACTTAGGTTATATTTTATCTATTTATAACAATGCATATTATTTTATAATTATTGAAATATTGATTTTATATCTATTAAGTACTATAATTAAGTATATGGAATTTAACAAATTTTCGGATGTGATTTTGAAATGAATAGCTATACAAAAAGAACATGGGCTGAAATTAGCCTTGACAATATTATACATAATTATAATGCTATCAAAAATAATATTTCTAATAACGCAATGCTGTGTTGTGTAATTAAGGCTGATGCATATGGTCATGGTGCTGTACAATTGGCTAAGCTATATGAGTCTTTGGGAGCAGACTGGTTTTCTGTATCTAATATTGACGAGGCACTTGAGCTTAGAAATAATAACATTAAATCGCCTATTTTAATATTAGGGTACACCCCTGTTAATTATGCAAAAATTTTATCAGAATATAATATCGCTCAGACATGTCATTCAATAGATTATGCAAAATCACTTTCGGATATGGCTGTATTGCAAAATGTAACGGTAAAAATTCATTTAAAGCTTGATACAGGTATGTCAAGAATTGGTTTAATGTGTCAGGATATTGAACGTGATAAAATGAATGTAAATATTGCAGAGCAAATTTGCAAAATGCCAAACCTATATCCTCAGGGTGTATTTACTCATTTTGCTGTAAGTGATGAGGCTGAAGACGGTAAAAGCTTTACGCTACAGCAATTTAACGCATTTACATACACTATAAATGAGCTTGAAAAACGAGGTATAACCTTTGAAATAAGACATTGTGCAAATAGTGGTGCAATTATAGATTACCCTCAGATGCATCTTGATATGGTTAGAGCTGGAATTATTCTATATGGTCTTGCACCATCTGAAAAATTAAAAAGCAAGCTTAATTTAATACCTGCTATGCAATTAAAAAGTGTTGTTTCACAATATAAGGAAATTTATGAGGGTACAACTGTAAGCTATGGTAGAACCTTTACAGCTGAAAATGCTAAAAAGGTAGTAACTATTCCTATAGGCTATGCAGACGGTTATATAAGAGAAATTGCAAAAGAGGGTTATGTTTCAATTCGCGGCAAAAAAGCTAAAATATTGGGCAGAATATGTATGGACCAAACAATAGTTGATGCAACTAATATAGATAATATAAATACAGGTGATGAAGTAACTATATTTAGCAATAGCTTAGCTGAAAACACACCTACTGCAGATGATATTGCAAAATGGTCAAATACAATAAACTACGAGGTAGTATGTCTTGTGAGCAAGCGAGTACCACGAATTTATTATAAAGACAATAAAATAGCAGAGGTTGTAAACCACCTTATGAAATAACAGTAAAGAAAGAGGAAAAAAGAATGAAGCTTCTTGTTCTTGACGGAAACAGCATTTTAAACAGAGCCTTTTATGGAATAAAACTACTAACCACTAAAAATGGTGAATATACAAACGCAATATACGGATTTTTAACTATGATGTCAAAAATCCTTACTGATACAGCACCCGATGGTGTTGCTATTGCCTTTGATCTAAAGCAACCAACCTTCAGACATAAAAAATACGACGGATACAAGGCAAACAGACATGGTATGCCAAACGAGTTAGCCTCACAATTACCGATAATAAAGGAATTATTAAAGGCATTAGGCTATAAGCTTATTGAATGTCCTGGCTTTGAGGCTGATGATATATTAGGTACTTTGGCTAGGGTTTGTGAAAACAGTAACAACGAATGTATTGTTGCAACCGGTGACAGAGATAGTCTTCAGCTTGTAAGTGACAATGTAAAGGTAAGATTAATAACTACTAAAAATGTTGTAACCTACGATAATGAGAAAATTCTTGAGGAATATGGCGTTACACCAAAACAGCTTATTGATATTAAAGCTATTCAGGGCGATACATCTGATAATATACCAGGTGTTAAGGGTATTGGTCAGAAGGGTGCATCTGATTTAATTACAAGGTTTAATAATCTTGACTACATTTATGAGAATTTAGATATAATTGATATTAAGCCTGCTATGAGAAAAAAGCTTGAGGAAGGTAAAGACAGTGCCTATTTAAGCAGATTTCTTGGTGAAATTTCAAGAGAGGCTCCAATTAATACTAATCTGGATAACTATAAGCAAAGCGAGCCAGATATACAAACTGCCTTGCAAATTATGACAAGACTTGAGCTTTTCTCGTTAATTGATAAATTCGGACTTAATAGTGATACTTTATCAAGTATATCAGAAACCACAGAAGAAAAAGAGGTATTTTCTATTTGTGGTGATAGTATAGAAATAACCGATAGTGATAGCATTGCATTTTTATTGTGTGAAAACAATATTGTTTTAGTTAAAAATAATTTGATATATATAAGCGATGATATCTTAGGTACTTTGAAAATATTATTTGAAAGCAATTGCAAAAAAGCAACTCATAATATTAAGCCTGTTTTTTCATTACTTGATAAAAATAATATTTCATATAATGGTAAGATATTTGACACAGAGCTTGCAGGGTATTTGCTTAACCCCTCTGCCTCATCCTACGATATTACAAGATTGGTACAGGAATATAACGCAGGTGAATTTGAAGTTGATTTTAAAAATAAGGAATATTCCGAAGCTGAAAAGAATGATATTTTATCTGCTGTTCAGCTAAATATAGTTGCTGTTAAGCTGGAGGAATTACTTAAAGAAAATTCTCAGGATAAGTTGCTTTATGAAATTGAAATTCCACTTGCGAATGTACTTGCATCTATGGAAAATATCGGCTTTATGGCTGACAAAGACGGTATTGAGAAATTTGGAAACGAATTATCAGACAGAATTACAGAATTACAGAAAAGTGTTTATAATTTAGTTGGATATGAATTTAATATTAATTCGCCAAAGCAATTGGGAGTAGCGTTGTTTGATAAGCTTGGACTACCACCTTTAAAGAAAACAAAAAGTGGATATTCTACAAATGCAGAGGTGCTTGAAAAGCTAGCCGAGGAACACCCTGTTGTAAGCCAGATTATGGAATACAGACAGCTTGCAAAGCTAAAATCAACCTACTGTGATGGTCTGATAAAGGTAATAGATGATACTGGCAGAATACATTCAAATTTCAACCAGACAGAAACACGTACAGGCAGAATAAGCTCTACTGAGCCTAATCTGCAAAATATACCTGTAAGAACTGAGCTTGGCAGAGAAATGCGAAGATTTTTTACAGCAAAAGAGGATTGTGTTCTTGTAGATGCAGACTATTCTCAGATTGAACTAAGAGTACTTGCACATATCTCGGATGATAAGGAAATGTGCAGGGCATTTAGCAGTAATGATGATATCCACGCTATAACAGCCTCTCAGGTTTTTGGTATGCCACTTGAGCTTGTTACTCCAATTATGCGTAGCAGAGCAAAGGCTGTTAATTTTGGTATAGTTTACGGAATAGGTGCATTCTCACTTTCTAAAGATATTGGAGTATCTATAAAAGAGGCTGACCGTTATATTAAAGCATATCTTACTCATTACAGTGGTGTAAATGAGTATATGAAAAACATTATAGATGATGCAAAGGAAAAGGGCTATGTAACAACTATGTTTAATCGTAGAAGATATCTGCCTGAGCTTTCTGCTTCAAATAAAATAACACGCTCTTTTGGTGAGCGTGTAGCAAGAAATATACCAATTCAGGGTACAGCTGCTGATATTATTAAAATTGCTATGATAAAGGTATTTAACCGATTAAAGGCTGAAAATCTTGAGGCTAGGCTTATTTTACAGGTACACGATGAATTGATTGTAGAAGCACCTAAGCACGAGGCTTTGCAGGTTGCTATGATTTTACAGGAAGAAATGGAAAAAGCAGTAAAGCTAAACGTACCATTAGTTGCCGAGGCTGCAATGGGAAAAACCTGGTATGATGCAAAGGGATAATAACAAGGAGGTAATAATTTATGTGGCAAGCATTAAAAAACTTTATGGAATATATGGAAGAACAAACCAGCAAAGAACTTACAACAGAGGAAAAAGAAAAACTAAATACTGAGTTGCAAATAAAGATTGGGTATTTTCAGCACGAGAGATTAATTCATTTAATTGTTACCGTACTTTTTGCGTTATGCACTATTATATCAATTATGGGATTTATCGCTTTTGAAAGCATAGGCATAGCATTGCTATTTGTCGCTTTAATGAGCCTGCTTATCCCTTATATTGTACATTATTTTCATCTTGAAAATGGTGTACAAAAGCTTTATACATATTACGATAAATTAAAATAAGGAGACTTCTGTGAAGATTTTATTTGTATGCACAGGTAACACCTGTAGAAGCCCTATGGCTGAGGGAATATTTAAGGAGCTTACAAGGGATATTCCTGAAATAGAAATCTACAGTGCTGGACTTATAGCAAATAACGGTGAGTCTGTATCAGAAAAAGCTGTAATCGCTTGTAAAGAATATAACGCTGATATTTCAACATATAAAGCAAAACAGCTTACACTAGAAATTCTTAATTCAATTGATTATTTTATATGTATGACAGAAAGCCATACACAGGCTCTTATAAACGCAGGAATACCTGAAAGCATTATATACACATTAAATGTAAGCGACCCTTACGGTGGTAGCTTAGAGCTTTATAAAGAGTGCTGTAAGCAAATATATGATAGGCTTTTGATATTAAAGAAAGAGCTTACGAGGACAAAAGAATGAATTATACTATAACTAAAATGACAATATCACATACCTATGATGTAGCAGAAATTGAGAAAAGCTGTTTTAGCAAGCCGTGGTCACAAAACGCAATAGAAGCTGAATTAAGCAACGAAAACGCATATTTTTATGTATTGCTATATGATGATAAGATTGTAGGATATGGTGGTATGCACATAGCTATGTGCGAATGTTATATAGCAAATATAGCTGTATTACCTGATTTCCGAAAAAAGGACTTTGGTAAAGCTATAACAGCACATTTAATCAAAGAGGCCGAAAAGCTAGGCTGTGAATTTATTTCGTTAGAGGTTCGCCCATCTAACACACCTGCCGTTTCAATGTATAATTTACTTGGCTTTGAAGAGGTTGGAAAGCGAAAAAACTTTTACTCCTCCCCTACTGAAGACGGCTTAATTATGACAAAGTATCTGAATATAAAGGATTGAAAAAAATGAAGATTTTATCTATTGAAAGCTCCTGTGATGAAACAGCTGCAGCTGTGGTTGAAGACGGAAGAAACGTTCTATCCTCTGTTGTAGCCTCACAGGTTGAAGAACATAAGCTATATGGTGGTGTAGTTCCTGAAATAGCCTCTCGTAGACATGCAGAAGCAATTTCAGGCGTAGTACAACAGGCTTTGGAAGAGGCTAACTCTACCTTAGATGATATAGATGCTATTGCAGTTACCTATGCTCCGGGCTTGATTGGTGCATTACTTGTTGCTGTTAATTTTGCAAAGGGGTTATCTCTTTCAAAGAATATTCCATTAATACCTACTCATCATTTGCGTTCACATATTGCATCAAATTACATAGCACATCACGATTTAAAGCCACCTTTTCTTTGCTTAGTGGTAAGTGGTGGTCATAGTCATATTATACAGGTTAATGATTATACAGATATGAAAATAATAGGCAGAACCAGAGATGACGCTGCTGGAGAAGCCTTTGATAAGGCTGCAAGAACAATGGGTATGCCATATCCTGGTGGCATTCACCTTGATAAAGTAGCTGAGGAAGGTAATCCAAATGCCTACACACTGCCATTCCCTAAGGTTGTAAATTCACCCTATGATTTCAGCTTTTCAGGCTTAAAAACTGCTGTAATTAACCTTATACATAATGCATCTCAAAAGGGCGAAGAGCTACCTGTTGCTGACCTTTCAGCCTCATTCAGACAAGCAGTTGTAAATTGCTTAACAACAAATCTTATGAAGGCTGCACAGGACACCAACAGCAAAACAATTGTTATAGCTGGTGGTGTATCAGCTAACTCATTACTAAGAAGAACATTGCAACAATTATGTGATGAAAAAGGCTTGAAGCTATATATGCCACCAAAAAATCTATGTGGCGACAATGCTGCGATGGTTGGTGCACAGGGTTATTATGAGTATCTTTCAGGCAACATAGCAGACCAAAGCCTAAACGCTTATGCTACAAAATCTATTGAGGAAGGGTAAATAATGAACAACCCTATAGATTACAATGAATTACCTGAAATGATACGTGAATTTCTTATGTATCTAGGTACGGTAAAAAATAAATCTCAAAATACAATAAAAGAATATTATTTGGATTTGAGAACCTTTTTTCGTTTTATAAAGCTAAGTCGTGGTTTAGTTAGTGACGATACTGAGTTTTCGGATATAAGTATTTCTGATATAGATACTGAGTTAATAAGCTCGGTTACTATATCGGAAATTTATGAATTTATGAATTTTACTTTGACCAAAAGAAATAACAGTGCTAAAACCAGAGCAAGGAAAACCTCATCGTTAAAAACCTTTTATAAATATCACACCTATAAAAGTCTTAAGCTAAAAAACGATCCTACGCAAAACCTTGAAGCTCCTAAGGTAAAAAAAGCTTTGCCTAAATATCTCACTCTGGAAGAATCCTTAGAGCTATTAAATGCTGTTGATGGTAAATATAAAGAGAGAGATTATTGCATACTTACTTTGTTTTTAAACTGTGGACTACGTCTTTCTGAGCTTACCTCTTTAAACATAAACAGCTTTAAGGGTGAAAAACAGATGATTGTTACAGGTAAGGGTAGCAAAGAAAGAATTATTTATCTTAATAACGCTTGTATTTCTGCTCTTAATGAATATAAAAAGGTTCGTCCTGTAAATGGTGTTAAAGACCGAGATGCTTTGTTTTTAAGCAGACAAAATAACAGAATTAGCCCAAAAACAGTTCAAGCTATGGTGAATAAGTATTTATGTAAAATTGGACTTGACGGAGCTGGATATTCTGTACATAAGCTAAGGCACACTGCTGCTACTCTTATGTATCAGCACGGAAATGTTGATATAAGAGTATTACAGGATATTTTAGGACACGAAAATTTAGGTACAACAGAAATATATACCCACCTATCTGATACTCAAATGGAAAATGCCGCAAACGCAAATCCGTTATCAAAGGTAAAAAAAGAAAAATAAAAAAGCGTAAAAAAACCAGCCTGTAGCAAAAACAGGCTGGTTTAATTTTATAATTTATTTAATTATTCAGCGTCCTCTGTGTTGTCACAGTCACAGTCACAGTCACAATCGTGATGACAACCACAACCACAGTCACAATCCTCATCCTCATCAAACAATGTGCTGAAATCAAATTCAAGAATTTCTCCACAGTTTGGACAAGCTGTTTCGCCACAAAGGAGAATTTCTTCTTCTACATTTATATCGTTACCACAGCTTGGGCATGTAACCTCATAGAAAACATTTTCATCGTCATCGCAATCACAACAATCGTCACAATCGCAATCATCATCGCAACAATCAAAGCAGTCATCTTCAAAGACAAACTCTTCAACCTCTGCAAGACTATCGTCAATTTCATCAACCTGAGCCATAGTGTTCTCAAGAGCAGAATCAAGCTCAGCTACCTTTACTGTCATATCTTCAAGTAAATCAACTAAAGCGTTGATTACCTTTACCTCGTCTTTTTCAGAATCAAGTTTCAAGCCGTCTGTTAAGCCTTTGATGTAAGCAATTTTTTCTGATAAAGTCATTACAAACTCTCCTTTGTTATAAAACAATAAAATTAAGCTCTTGACATATACTCGCCTGTACGAGTGTCAATCTGGATAGTATCTCCCTCGTTAATGAAAATAGGTACTTTAATCTCTGCACCTGTTTCAAGTATAGCTGGCTTTGTAACGTTAGTAGCTGTGTCACCCTTTACACCTGGCTCTGTCTGTGTAATCTGTAGTGTAACAAATGTAGGTGGCTCTACGCCAAATACGTTACCCTTGTAAGATAATACCTTACAAGTCATATTCTCTTTAACGAATTTAAAGTTGTCACCAAGAACATCCTTGCCGATTGGCATCTGCTCGTATGTTTCGTTATCCATAAAATAATATAGACCATCATCTTCATATAGATATTCCATATCTTTTCTCTCGATGAAAGCTGTTGGGAACTTTTCAGTTGGGTTGAAAGTTTTTTCAACTACTGCACCTGTGATAACATTTCTGATCTTTGTTCTAACGAAAGCGGCACCCTTACCTGGCTTAACGTGCTGGAACTCGATAATTGAAACTACCTGTCCATCCATTTCAAAAGTAACGCCGTTTCTGAAATCACCTGCTGTAATCATAAATAAAAATCCTCCTAAAATTCTTTAACGGTGAATTTCACCGAATAACACATTTACATTATACATAATTTGTCATAAAAATGCAACTAAAAATATAAATTATTGTAAATAATAAAAGCACTTATATTATTTTATACAATTATAAGTGACTTATCAATACTCGCAAAATTTTCATAACCGTCTGCTGTAACACAAACCATATCTTCTATTCTTACACCAAATTTATTTGGAAGATAAATACCTGGTTCAACTGTAATTATCATATTATTGCTTAGTATTGTTTCGCTTTTTACAGAAACAGTAGGTGCCTCGTGAATATCAAGTCCTACTCCATGCCCTGTAGAATGACCAAAGCATTCTCCGTAGCCAAAGGATGATATATAATCTCTTGCTGTTTTATCTACTACACCTGCTTTTACACCAGCTTTAACTGCATTTAAAGCTGATAGCTGAGCATTAAGAACTATATCATAGATTTCTTTCATTTCGTCAGATGCAGTTTTTACGGCTACTGTGCGTGTCATATCGCTATGGTATCCATTATATAATGCACCTATATCGCTAAGAAAGAAATCTCCCTCCTTTATTATATTATCACCAGGAACACCATGTGGTAACGATGTATTCTTACCTGTTATAGTTATCAGGCTAAAAGACACACCGTCAGCACCCTTTTTTCTCATAAGATACTCAAGCTCAAGTGCTATTTCTCGTTCGGTTACGCCTGGTTTAACGTAATTTAACACCTCTGTATAGGCTTGCTCTGTAATAAGCTGAGCTTTTTTTATCATAGAGATTTCATCTTTTGATTTTACAAGCCTTTGGTTCTTTATAATTGTATCCAATAATTTATCGTGTGATACTTTAACTCCAAATTTCGCAAAATCTTTCTTAAAATTCTCTGCTTGAGCTAAGGTTACATTTTCTTCTTCAACAAATATTTCTGTTATATGCTCTTCTCTACAAATTTCTTTTATACTTTCAGTAAGCATTTTAAAAACTACTACCTTACAATGCTTAACCAAATTTTGTGCAGCTTCTCCATATCTGAAATCAACTAGCAAATATACATTTTCTTTTGTAATAAATATACATCCTGCTGATGATGAAAAGCCTGTAAAATAAAATCTATTAACATCTGAGGTTATTAAAAAGCCTTTAGACTCACTTTGAATATTTTTTTGCAGATTATTAATTCTGTTTTTCATAGTAAATCCTTTCACGGATATAATCACATATCCTTTATAAAATTCAATGCCATTTTGTAACCATATGAACCAAAGCCTGAAATTTGTCCTACACATACTGGTGCTGTAACAGATTTATGTCTGAATTCTTCTCTTTTATGAATATTTGACATATGAACTTCAAAAAATGGTATTGCAGAAACACTTGCAATGGCATCTCTCACTGCATAGCTATAATGTGTTAATGCACCAGGATTTATAATTACTGCATTATATTCAAGTCTGGAATTATGAATTTGATCTATAATTGCACCCTCATAATTTGATTGATATACAGTTACATCTATATCAAGAGTCTTACCATAAGCAATAATATCTTTTTCTATAGTTTCTGCTGTTTCTTCACCGTAAATTGATTTTTCTCTTATACCTACCATATTTAGGTTAGGACCTAATAAAAGTAATACTTTTTTCATTATTTTACTTCTTTCTGTATGGATTATCTCTGTTCATAATTTTATTTGTAAAAGGTGCAGTTAGCTTTCTTCTTATTTTTACCGTTACGCCCTCGCTTTCTTTTGAAATAGGCTCTACAAGAAAGGTTTTTGTAAGCATAATTTTACCACCTAATATATCTGTAAAGAATTGGTCACCTATTATAAGAATACTGGATAGCTTTTCTTTTGATTTTACAAATGCTCTGAAATAGCCAAACGGAGAAGGCTTTAGGCAGAAAGGTATAAAATCACAATTTAATGACACTGCAATAGGCTCTACAGTCTTTTTAAAGTTATTGGAGCAAAGTATAACCTTTATGCCACTTTCCTTTACTGTATCAATCCAATTTTTATATGGCTCATCAATATATTTAGCACCATATGGTTTTATTGTGTTATCTATATCCAGCAAAACACACTTTATTTTTAAGGACTTTAATGTACTTATTTCAACATCAAGCAAAGATGGAAAATATAAGGTTTTCAAAACAGCACCTCCTTTTTTATTATAAAGTACAAAAGGACGAGCAAAACTGCCCGTCCTCTGTATAACTCAAAATAAGTAAATTACTTATACTTACGCTTACGAGCTGCCTCAGACTTCTTCTTACGCTTTACTGATGGTTTCTCATAAGCCTCTCTCTTACGAACTTCAGCTATAACGCCAGCTCTAGCACACTGCTTCTTAAATCTTCTTAGAGCACTTTCAAGAGATTCGTTGTCTTTAATTCTGATTTCTGCCATTTATCTTCCCTCCCATCCGCCTAGTGGCATTGGGTTAATATTTGCATACAATTGCGTTTAATATTATACAATATCCACTTACTTATGTCAACAGTTTGACATAAATTTTCAAAATATTTTCCAATATTATTTTGCAACTATATTAACAAGCTTACCAGGAACATAAATTTCTTTCACTATTGTCTTACCCTCTACAAGAGGAGCTATTTTATCATTAGCCTTAGCTGTTGCAAGTGCTGTATCCTTGTCCATATCAATAGCAACCATAAGCTTAGCCTTAACCTTACCATTTACCTGAACAACAATTTCAACAGTGTTATCCTTACACTTAGCTTCATCATATACAGGCCATGGATTTTCTGCAACAATACCATCGCCAAGCTTTGAAAGCTCCCAAACCTCTTCTGTAACATGAGGGGCAAATGGGTTAAGCAACATTGTAAATACAGCAAGCTCTTTCTTAGTAATATTACCTGTTGCAGTAATATCGTTAATTAAAGCCATTAGTGTTGCAATAGCTGTATTGAACTTGATGTTTTCTATATCGTCGCCAACCTTTTTAATAGCCTTATGGAAGGATGACTCTATTTCAGGGCGAATTGTATCGCCATCTATAAGAATATTCTGTAGGTTCCAGTATCTTTCGATAAATCTGCGACATCCCTTAATGCTGTCAGGATTCCAAGGTGCACTCTTTTCAAAGTCGCCTATGAACATCTCATACATACGCATTGTATCTGCACCGTACTCATCTACAACCTCATCAGGGTTTACTACGTTACCTCTTGATTTACTCATCTTTTCGCCGTTAGCACCCAAAATCATACCGTGGCTTGTTCTTTTGCCGTATGGCTCTGGATTTGGTACTACACCGATGTCATAAAGGAATTTATACCAGAAACGGCTATAAAGCAGGTGAAGTGTAGTATGCTCCATACCACCGTTATACCAGTCAACTGACATCCAATAATCAATTGCCTCTTTGCTTGCAAGAGCCTCTGTATTGTGTGGATCGATATATCTTAGGAAATACCAAGATGAACCAGCCCACTGAGGCATTGTGTCGGTTTCTCTGTGTGCTTTACCACCACAGCAAGGACAGGTTGTTTCAACCCAATCTGTAATATTTGCAAGTGGAGATTCACCGTTCTCTGTTGGCTCGTATGATTCAACATCAGGTAGAGTAAGTGGTAATTCACTTTCAGAAACAGGAACATATCCACATTTTTCGCAATGAACAATAGGAATAGGCTCTCCCCAATATCTCTGACGAGAGAATACCCAGTCACGAAGCTTAAAGTTCACCTTTGAGTGACCTATACCCTTTTCTGTTAAAAATTCTATTATAGCCTTTTTAGCCTCTTCAACTGTTTTTCCGTTAAGGAAATCCGAATTTACCATAATACCTGTTGAACAGTTTGTGAATGCTTCCTTCTCTACATCTCCACCCTGTACAACCTCAATTATAGGTAGCTCGAACTTCTTAGCAAATTCCCAGTCTCTTGTGTCGTGTGCAGGTACAGCCATAATAGCACCTGTACCGTATGATACAAGAACATAATCAGAAATAAATATAGGAATTTCTCTTCCGTTTACAGGATTAATTGCTGTTACACCCTGTAGCTTAACGCCTGTTTTATCCTTAGCAACCTCTGTTCTTTCAAAGTCGCTCTTTTTAGCAGCTGCAGCCTGATACTCCTTAACTGCATCCATATTTTCTAAAATGCCTTCCCACTTTGCGATCATTGGGTGTTCAGGAGAAATTACCATATATGTAGCACCAAACAATGTATCTGGTCTTGTTGTATATACTGTTAGAGTGTCACCAGTAGAGGTTTTAAAGTCAACCTCTGCACCATATGAACGGCCAATCCAGTTTTTCTGCTGAGTTTTAACACGCTCAGGGTAATCAACCAAATCAAGATCATCAATAAGTCTGTCTGCATATTCTGTAATTTTTAGCATCCACTGTGACTTTACCTTATGTACAACCTCACTACCACAACGCTCACAAACACCGTTTACAACCTCTTCGTTTGCAAGAACGCACTTACAAGATGTACACCAGTTTACAGACATTTCCTTTTTATATGCTAGTCCCTTTTTGAAAAGCTGTAGGAAAATCCACTGTGTCCATTTATAGTACTCAGGGTCTGTTGTGTTTATTTCTTTGCTCCAGTCAAAGGAAATACCAAGTGACTGAATCTGCTTTTTAAATCTTGCTACATTCTGCTCTGTAACTATACGTGGATGAATATGATTTTTTATAGCGTAGTTTTCTGTTGGCAAACCGAATGCATCCCAGCCGATTGGGTAAAGTACATTATAGCCCTGTAAACGACGCTTTCTTGAAACTATATCAAGTGCTGTATATGGTCTTGGATGACCAACGTGCAAGCCTTGTCCTGATGGATAAGGAAATTCGATTAATGCATAGAATTTTTCTTTATCAGAATTATCCTCTGCGTGGAAAACTCCTTTATCCTCCCATATTTGTTGCCATTTTGGCTCTACTGATTTATGATCGTATCTCACAAATATTCCTCCTGCTATATAAAATACTATTAATCAATAATATTAGAGATATCTATACTCTCTCCGTCCTGCCACAAACGCTCAAGATCGTAAAATTCTCTTGTTTCTTCCATAAACACATGAACAATTACATCAATATAATCCATTAAGATCCATGTGTTTGAACGATAACCCTCAATATGACTTACAGATACACCAGCCTCTGCAAGCTCGTATTCAACATGGTCAGCCATTGCCTTAACCTGTGTGCTACTTGTACCTGTAGCAATTACCATATAATCTGACAAAACAGATATATCGTCAATTTTAATGAGCTTTATATCTAAGCCCTTTTTAGTGCTTAATGCCTTAGCAGCTAGCTTTGCAGTTTCTAAAGATGTCATAAAATATCACTTCCTGTTTTTATTTATAATAAGCTCATTATATAGAGCAAGTGTGTTCATATCAATAGCACACTGTCTTTCGGCTAAATCTCTTATTGTAAAGGTTACACCATAAAGCATAGCCTCTTCAAGACTTTTTTTAGCCTTAGAACGCATTACATCAACGCCCTTATAGTCACGCTCTTCACCGATGAAATCAGCAACAAAAATTATTTTTTCCAGTAGGCTCATATTAGCTCTGCCACTGGTATGGTATTTTACTGCATTGAGAATATCCTCGTCAGCAATTCCGATTTCCTTTTCTATAACAACACTGCCTGAAATTGCGTGCCAGGTTTTTGGCGAAAAGCTTTGAACATTATTTAGTATTATACCATTGCTTTCAATTATTTGCAACTGTTGATCAAAAGGCATTTCTTTAGTTATATCGTGAAGAATACCTGCTATCATTGCTTTTTCAATATTGCCACCATATCTTATAGCTAACTGTTGTGCAGCCTTGGCTACGTTAATGCTATGTGTATAGCGTTTTTTTCCCATTTTGACTTTTATAATATTTTTGTATTCATCAAATGTCAATTAAACCACTCCGGATATAAATAATGTCAACAAAATAAAATCAAATAACCGGAAGGGTACTCCCTGCCGGTTATTTAATATCTGATTTTTATAAACAAATAAAGTAGGGGATTTTACAAAATAAAAATCGTATCAAATTTTAAAATAAAATCTAAATTTCTAAAATGTCTTCAAAGGCTTTTGCAGCGTGATCAGAATTTTCTGAAATTGCTAAAAAGACATAGCCATTGTGTGATTCTAAAACATAGTTTTCAATATATTCACGCTCTTTAGGACTATCTTGAAAACCCTTTTGCTTTAACGCTATATGAGCTGAAATAGCATTTATAAGCTCTGATGGTTCATTAGGGTCGGTTAATTTAAAGCAAGCAATTTCCATAGCTGATGCACTTGAATCAGAAATATATATTGAAGCCTGCGTAACACTGCCTTCAGGTATATCTAAATGAGACGATATATCCCCACCGGCAAGCTCGCTTATGCCCTTGTAATCCATTTTTTCAATTACTTGTTTATTTATTTCTGCTGCTGAAAGCTCTACAGTATTGCCAACCTTGGAGCTACCCTCATGCTCTTTATTAGAATCTGTTTTGGTAACTACATATACACAACCAATTATAGCAGCAATCGCAATTAACATAATTAGTATAAAAGTAATAAACTTTTTGGTAACATCAGACATAACACACCTCTTTTCTCGTCCCATTTAATTATATGACTATATTGTCTTATTGTCAATTTCTTCCTTAGCTTTTGTAATAAATTCTTCAACAGTTGAGGCACCTAAATCGCCAAGTTTTCTTGAACGAACTGAAATAGTGTTATTCTCAACGTCTTTATCACCCATTAAAATCATATAAGGAACCTTTTCAAGCTGAGCTTCTCTTATCTTATATCCGATTTTCTCGCTTCTTGTATCAATTTCGCAACGCATACCTACAGCCTCTAGCTTAGCCTTAACTTCCTTTAGTGCATCAATATGACGGTCAGCAATAGGTAATAGCTTAACCTGTACTGGTGCTAACCACATTGGGAATGCACCTGCATATTTTTCAATAAGCAAAGCAAGTGTTCTCTCATAACAACCAATAGATGTTCTATGAATAATATAAGGATTTTTCTTAACACCGTCTTTATCAACATACTCCATACCGAATTTCTCAGAAAGAAGCTGGTCGATCTGAATTGTAATTAGTGTATCTTCCTTACCGTAAACATTTCTAATCTGAATATCAAGCTTTGGACCATAGAAAGCAGCTTCACCAACTCCGACCTCATAAGGAATTTCAAGATTATCAAGAATCTTCTTCATAATTCCTTGAGCTTCGTCCCACTGCTCAGGTGTACCAATGTACTTATCGCTATCCTGTGGATCCCACTGTGAAAATCTATAAGAAACATCTTCGTATAATCCCAATGTTTTTAGCATATAGATTGCAAGCTCTAAACAGCCCTTAAATTCATCTTCGAGCTGTTCAGGAGTACACATAAGATGACCCTCTGATATTGTAAACTGACGAACACGAATAAGTCCGTGCATTTCACCACTTGCTTCATTTCTGAACAGAGTTGATGTTTCGTTATATCTAAGTGGTAAATCTCTATATGAGCGACCACGATTTAAATAAGCCTGATACTGGAATGGACAAGTCATAGGACGTAAAGCAAATACCTCTTTATCCTTTTCTTCATCACCAAGAACAAACATACCGTCCTGATAATGATCCCAGTGTCCTGAAATTTTATAAAGATCGCTTTTAGCCATAAAAGGAGTTTTTGTTAACTGCCAGCCTCTCTTTTGCTCTTCGTCCTCAACAAATCTTTGTAAAAGCTGAATTACTCTGGCACCCTTTGGAAGCATAATTGGCAAGCCTTGACCGATAACATCAGAAGTTGTAAATAGCTCAAGCTCTCTGCCCAGCTTGTTGTGGTCACGAGCAATAGCCTCTTCTCTCTGCTTTAAATATTCATCAAGCATAGAAGCCTTTGGGAATGCTGTACCATAAACTCTACATAGCTGTTGGTTATTGCTGTCGCCTCTCCAATATGCACCTGTACAATTTAGTAGCTTTACAGCCTTAACATTGCTTACAGACATAAGATGTGGACCAGCACAAAGGTCTGTAAAGTCACCCTGCTTATAAAAGCTTATAGCCTCGCCCTTGTCAGCATGCTCCTTTGCAAGCTCAACCTTGTAAGGCTCCTGCATATCCTCAAGCATTTTAACAGCCTCTTCTGGTGCAAGCTCAAATCTCTCTAAAGGCATACCACTTTTTACGATAGCCTTAATTTCTTTTTCTATTTTCTCTAAATCCTCTGCTGTAAAAGGCTTTTCGACCTCAAAATCATAGTAAAAGCCATTATCAATAGCAGGTCCTATAGCAATCTTTGCGTTTGGATATAATCTTTTTACAGCCTGAGCAAGAATATGAGATGCTGTATGCCAAAAAGTCTTTTTACCCTCGTTAGAATCAAATGACAAAATCTCTACAGTACATTTGCTGTCTGACTCAAGCACAGTTCTTAAATCCTTTAGCTCACCATTTACCTTGCTTACACAAGCATTCTTAAATATGCCACCACCAAGTGATTTTGCTACATCAGCAACAGTAGTACCATTTTCAAACTCCTTAATAACACCATTTTTAAGTTCAACACTTATCATCACTAATCTTCCTTTCTCAATTTTTATATTATTGGGTATAAAATCGAGTAGGAGGCTACCCATTAGTTGAGTAGCCGACCTCTCACACCACCGTGCGTACGGTTCCGTACACGGCGGTTCAATAACTTGAGTGCAGTACCTTGTATCTTTGGAATATATCGTCATATCCCACCAATACAAGG
>JAXJUF010000019.1:0-50828 GCA_036309185.1 Acutalibacteraceae bacterium | reverse complement strand
TTGTTTTGCTGCCCGTAAGTACCTTGACCATAGGTAGTCTGAGCATTGTTTTGCTGCCCGTAAGTACCTTGACCATAGGTAGCCTGAGCATTATTTTGTTGTCCGTAAGTACCTTGACCATAGGTAGCCTGAGCATTGTTTTGTTGCCCGTAAGTACCCTGTCCGTAGGTAGTCTGAGCATTATTCTGCTGCCCGTAAGTACCCTGACCATAGGTAGCTTGAGCATTATTCTGTTGCCCATAAGTACCTTGTCCGTAGGTTGCTTCAGCATACTCTTGAGAGCTGTTTTGCTGAGCATAGTCCTGTTGCTGAGAATAATCCTGCTGACTATAATCCTGCTGTTGATATTGTTGGAAATCATCTTGCTGGCTGTAATTCTGTTGATTATAGCTATCAGATTGATTATATGATTCCTGTTCAGGATAGTTTAGGTCTTGGTAATAGGATTGTTCTAAATCCTGTCCAGAAGTATAAGGATCGTAATAATCTGACTGATTATTATAAACAGATTGGTCTGCATTGTATGGATCATTAAAAGCAGATTGATCTGAAGTATATGGATCATAAAAATTAGATTGTTCTGAATTGTATTGATTGTTATAAGAACTATACGGATCATATGATTGACTGCTATAGCTTTGTTGATCGTACGAGTTTTGGTAATAATCGGATTGCTGTTCAAACTGATTACTTTGACTGTCGTATCCGATATTTTCTTTTGAATCATCGAAACTCAATATTAACCCTCCTCAAAAATATTCACACCATAAATTATAAAATAAAATTCTTGTTTTTTCAACATACCCCGATAAAATTATCGGGGTATGAGTAAAGGTTTTAATTAAATTGTAGCTTTGTGGAAGACTTTCTTACCTTTTTTTACAATTACACCATTTGAAATGGCATCTTTTGTTATAGCTGTTTTAGGATCAGTAACCTTTTCATCGTCAACAGAAATACCACCCTGTGTTACAAGACGGCGAGCCTCACCGTTAGATGATGCTAAGCCTAGCTTGCATAATAGATTTAATATACCTATGCTTCCGTCTGTAAAGTCATCGTCAGTAAGCTGTGTAGTAGGCATATTTTCAAGGTTAGCCTTATTACCGAACAATGCTCTTGCTGTTTCCTGTGCTTTTTCTGCTTCTTCTTTACCGTGGATAAGCTCTGTAAGCTCATATGCAAGAATTTCTTTTGCTTTGTTAAGCTCACTACCCTCAAGCTTTGCAAGCTCATTAATTTTATCAAGTGGAAGGAATGTAAGCATTTTTAAGCACTTTATAACGTCGCTGTCGTCAACATTTCTCCAGTACTGGTAGAAATCATATGGAGAAGTTTTTTCAGCTGATAGCCATACAGCACCTGACTGTGTTTTACCCATCTTCTTACCCTCTGAGTTAAGCAGAAGATTAATTGTCATAGCGTAAGCATCTTTACCAAGCTTTTTTCTGATAAGCTCAGTACCACCAAGCATATTACTCCATTGGTCGTCACCACCAAACTGCATATTACAGCCATATTTCTGGTATAAAGCGTAAAAGTCGTATGACTGCATTATCATATAGTTGAACTCTAAAAAGCTCAAGCCCTTTTCCATTCTTTGTTTGTAGCATTCTGCACGAAGCATAGTATTTACGCTGAAGCAAGCACCAACTTCTCTTAATACGTCAACATAGTTAAGGTCCAAAAGCCAGTCTGCATTGTTTACAAGCATAGCCTTACCCTCAGAAAAATCAATAAACTTACTCATTTGCTTTTTAAAGCAATCAACATTATGCTGAATTGTTTCTGTTGTCATCATCTGACGCATATCTGTTCTGCCAGTAGGGTCACCAATCATAGCAGTACCACCACCAATTAAAGCAATTGGCTTGTTACCTGCCATCTGTAAACGCTTCATTAAGCATAAAGCCATAAAATGACCTACGTGCAAGCTGTCTGCTGTAGGGTCAAAGCCTATATAAAATATAGCCTTACCACTATTAACAAGCTCTCTGATTTCTTTTTCATCTGTTACCTGTGCAATAAGACCTCTTTCGATAAGTTCTTCATAAACACCCATTTTAAATTTCCTCCTTAAATTAAATAATAAAAAATAAAAGTCCCCTGTGTAAACACACAGAGGACGAATTGACAAAATCCGTGGTACCACCTCTATTTACTGTCAAAGACAGCCTCAAAGAGTATAACACTACTCAACGCTATAACGGGCATACCCGTTACCACCTACTAATTTTTCAATGGTACAACTCCCAGAGGTATATTCACAACAGGTACGTTACTGTTTTCACCAACCACAGCTTCTCTGTTACCATATTATCTGCTGTTACTTCATCTGTTCATAGTCTTTAAAGGTATTATAAATAAAATAGATTATTTTGTCAACTGTATACCAGCACTATTAAAATAAAAATCTAGTTGTTAGTTATAAAGAAAAATGTTAAAATAATTTCAGGTGAGAAATATGCTTGATACAGAAATAAGAGAGCTTTTATTTGACTATATAGATGAAAAGTACGATAAATTAAGAATTTATGAGGAACTAAAGATAAGAAAATCAATAGCTGATGTAGTTGTTGTGCTTGAAGATAAGCTTATAGGAATAGAGATAAAAAGTGACAGCGATACATACACACGCTTACCTACGCAAATTAAGGATTATAACCATTTTTTTGATTATAACTATCTTGCAGTAGGCAGTAGCCATGCAAAGCACGCACACGAGCATATACCAAAGCACTGGGGGATATTATGCGTAGCAACAGAAAATGATAAACCTTATATAAAAGTGCTAAGAGAGCCGAAGCCAACACCGAGATTACAGGTAAGCTATCAGATAAAGCTTTTGTGGAGGCTGGAGCTTAATAACATTCTTGATAAAAACAAATTACCTAAATACAGACAGAAAAGTAAACGCTTTGTACAGCTAAAGCTTATTGAAAAGCTTACGCCCGAAAAGCTAAAAGCCGATATGTGTGATGAGCTTTTCGAAAGAGATTATACACTGCTTTATTAATTATATTTGTTGTAAATTTTAATATATTGTAAAAATAACTATAATTACTTTACAAATATAGGGAATGATGGTATAATTTTGATACACTATGTTTGAGATTTGGAGGAATAAAAAATGGATAATAATGCAGAAAAAGCACCAGCAGAACAGGCTAATAAAAAAACAAAAATAATTATAGCTGTAATAATAGGTGCTTTAATAGTAGTAGGTGCAACAATTGCAACAATTGGAATAGCAAGTAGCTCATATAAGAACAATACTACTACTTCAACACAAACAGAGATTACAACAGATGCAGAGGGTAATACCATAGTAGAACAGGGTACTACATCAGCTGGTACATCTGATGAGAGTACACAGGTAGAGTCTGCTACAACTGCTAATAGTAGCAGTTCTAACAGCTCAGGTAACTCAGGTAGCTCGAATAGTTCAAGTAGCTCAAATACTGCAAATAGTAGCTCATCGGCTAATTCATCAAATGAGTCATCTAGTAATAATTCTGCAAGTAGTTCATCAAGCAGTTCATCAAACAGCTCTTCAAGTGGCTCAACAGGTGATTCATCAAACAATGCCAATACAGCCCCAAGCATTAACGGTGATGCAAATGCTGATATAAATGTTAGTTCATATAAAGCAGGGGATAAGATAAAGGTATCCTATTATCTGAAATCAGAGGTTAATTTCTGTGGTATTCAGTGTGATGTAAATTATGATTCTTCAGTTCTAAAGGTTGATTCTTCAAGTGTGGATATATCTAATCTTGCAGGAGCTATGAGTAATCCTGATGCAGAAAATAAGATTAAATTCCTAGCTTCAGCAGCTACAGCTGTAAATGATTTTACAAAAGAAAAGCTGTTGTTCTCTTGTGAATTTGAGGTCTTGAAGACAGCCTCAAGCGATGTAACAATTAATATAATTGATATATTGGATAATGATGTTTTAAGTATTCCAAGTGAAAAGTATACTATTACATCAAAAGTAGAGAAACTATAATAAATAAAAAAATCACAGTACAATCTTTTTAGACTGTACCGTGATTTTTTTGTTTTTAGAAGCTTGTAATTGTGCCTAGAATATATTTTTGAATTGATATAACATCAATTATATCTACAGTTTTGTTAGAGTTTACGTCAGCACATAAAGCTTGCTCTAGGGTTAATGTGTCTGGATTAACTATGTATCTCATTACCAGAATTACATCTATAACATTAATTTCACTATCACCATTTACATCGCCAAGCTGCTTTGTATAGCCCTGAACCTCTATATTTTGGTTAGGCATTACAGGTGGTAAATCTTTCCAATAGATGTCTTTTCCTCCTGTAGGTGGGGTAGGTGGGGTTATTACATCATTCTCGTTATAGGTTTGAGTTCCAAGAAAAACTCCATCTACGTAAAAATCTACAGAGTAAGTATTTGTTTTTATCATATTGAAGAAGGTTAGATTATTTGCAGGCATAGTTTCAGGAATCTCGCCTGACCATCCTGCTACATAATATCCATAGTCAGGATTTGGGTAAGGAACATTTAGTTTTTCGCCCTCTCTTAGTGCAACAAAATAGAAGAGCTCATCTTGAAGATAAAATTCAGCAGTATATCTTCCGTTTTCTGTATATAGTCTAGGGAAATCACCTTCGTTAAATACCCATACAGCGTCCGGATTTGATGTTGCTGTCTTATCATCAATATACTCAGTAAGAGATGGGAAGCTATTTTTGTTTGTGAAGTTATTATCTATAACTTTACGTATTGTTACACCCTCTATAGGAGTTGCAATATCAGGATCCTCGCTATAATAAGTAAATGCCGCCCACATATTTTCACAATAACAGTAACATTCATAAATAGAAATTCTACTTGAATTTACTTGTATAATATCACCACTGAATACAGCTGATATAGGATTATCTGAGTATATATAGATAAGATTATTCGCATAGCAGTTTCTCATAAATGTGTATGCACCAGCACCTTGAATCAATCCCGAAAAACCACCTACATATTGACCCAAGAAGGACTCTATATAGCTGTTTGATGTGTAACAATTTGTTATATGTAATTTAGCAGATGAGTTAATTGTGATTATCTCTCCTGCAAAGCCACCAACAAACTTATTTGCACTTATATAGTTATCTCTTGCAAAGCACCAGTATATTTCAGCACGATCATTTGCTAAACTGCTGAACATACCAACAACAGCACCAGCATAATTACCTCTGGTTTCAAAGTAACTGTTTTCTATGCCAAGATTGCGTATTACAGCGTTATTAGCATATCCTATAAAGCCAACATAATCTCTTGTGGTTTCAGAAACAAATAGACCAAAGATTGAACACCCGTTACCATCAAAGGTTCCCATAAAATAATTCTCTTTAGTATTGTTTTCAGTTTTTATACCAGCAGGCTCCCAGATGTTTTCAGGGCAGTACATATCGCCTGTAATATCGCTTTGACCCCAATTTGCGTAATATGTAATATCGTTGTAGTAGATATTATTTGCAAGCTTATAGCAAGCTGTGCCATACTTAGCATTTTCGTGGTTGATTACGTATGAGAAGTAGTCAAGCTGTTCTGGGGTTGAAATTATATATGGGTCAGACTCTGTACCTGTACCACTTTCAAATTTTGTAGCTTTATATTCTGACTTTATAAGAGTATTGTTGCTTATGTTTTTGAAATCGCCCTTCCACTCTACAAATTCGTAGCCATCAAATACAGGTGGCTGTGGTGCCTGAGCTGTTTCTCCAAATGCTACCTTTTGTGATGAAATAACATTGTTTTCTTTATCTACAAAGGTGACTGTATATATCTTTGATTCTGATTTTTTATACTGTGCTGTAATTGTTGTATCAGCTGTAATATTAGCACCATTGTGGTTCCAGCCCATAAATATATAGCCTGTACGCTTTGGTGCAGAAGGGGCAGTAGCGTATGAATTTACCTGTACCTCTTGTGTTGAAAGCACTGTACCATTGTAATCAACATATTCTACAGTATATGTAATAGGTTTTTCGTTTTCTGGCTCAACAATATTATAGAAAAGAACCTTTTCACCAGAATATTGTCCAATACCTGTAACAGTAATGCTTGCTCTGCCTACCTTGTGGTTGTTAGAGCTATATGCAACATAGTCTACATTTCTTTTTAATTTTGTACCTCTATATGTAACAGTAAATGAAGGTATATCAATGCTACCGTTATATTCAACATCAGCTATCTGAGAGAAATCAGCAGAGCATATATCCTTAACTTCTTTTAGTGTTCTGTGAGAAACAATATTACTGTAATCACTTGTTTGATTTGATGCAGAGGTTGATACGTGGTCATCAGCTTCAAATTTAACATCAGGTGTAGGATCGGTGTAGGTTAACTGATAGTAATATATATTATTTTTTTCTGCTGTTATGTCGGTATATTCAAAGGCTCTAATATTATCAGCCAGAACATCCCAATTTGCGTTACCGTCGGTACGTCTATATACTGTGTAATAGCCGTCCTGTAATTCCTCTCCACTCCAGTATAAAACAGGAAAACCGTTATTTTCTGTAGTTATATTAAGCTTTGGTGTTTCTAGCTTTTCAGGTGTTGTAACAGAAACTATATTGCTGTACTCACTACAATCACGATATAATCCGAATAGTAATCCTGTGTTATAGTACTTGTATCTAAACATATACTTGGTGGCAGGCTTTAGCTCTAAGACATCTATTATACTATCAGTGTATTGAGTATACATTCCACTTAAATAGTTTTCAACTGTAAACCAAGATTCACCGTTATCGCTTGAAGCATATACTCTACCTATAGGATAGTCATTATTTATTAAATAAGAAATGTGAATTTGGTTATTGTGGTAGCCTATAGAATTTATATCAGGCTTATCACAATTTTCTACAACAGGATCATCTGTTTGATATACAAATGTCTCCTTGCTCTCTACACCATAATATTTGGTGCCTTTATAGGTGTTAAATAGCTTTAAGGTGTATGTATATGTTTTACCAGCTTCAAGATCGCCCTTGTTGTCGTAATACCAGTTATCATCTACACCTTCGTAAAAGGTTTTCAGTAATACTGTTTTATTATCGTCTACACAGGTTCTGTAAAGCTCTGATGAAACTATTGCACCCCAATGAAGGAATATACCATTTCCGTAGCCTTCTTCAGATATAAGCTCTGTAGTTAAATATGGTTCCTGACCGATATACACATAAGAAATAGTTTCGCTTAGTTCACTGTCTGATATATTTTTGTTGTTGGTTATAGCCTTAACCTTTAAGAAGTAAACTGTATTAGCAGGCTTAGCATATATACTGAATGTATCAATTGAATAAATTGTATGATATGTAGAGCCTATATATGAGTATTTTCCGTTTTCAGTATTGCAAGCATAAATCTGATAATACTCAGCGTTTTCAACTGAATCCCAGGTTATAGTAGCACCTGTAGAGGTACCTGTTTGTATTGATTCAGCAGTAGGTGCAGTAAGCTTTGATTTACCGGCATCCTTAACTGTAACAGTACATTTGCTTATAATATTGTTAGCTGTGCAGGCTATAATTTCTGTAGTACCAGATGATTTTGCAGTAACAATACCATTTGAGCTTACTGTTGCTATACCGTCATCCTTGCTATGGTAGCTTACAATCTGGATAGCATTTTCAGGCGATACCTTACTGCTAAGCTTTGCTGTAGCACCCTTAGCAAGCTCAAGGTTGCTATTTGATAGCTTAAGTGATGTTGGGTATTTGTTGCTTTTATACTCAAGTGCATTTTTTACAGCCTTATAAGCGTTTATTCTACCATAACCAAGCTCATCGTCATAGCCACCACCGTTTATGTCATCAGCTGAAGCATAGATTATATCCTTAACCTCACTTGCAGTTAGCTTTGGATTTACAGAAATTACCATAGCAGCTATAGAGGCTACAATAGGAGAAGCCATTGAAGTACCTGCAAGATACTGATATTGATTATCAGGGATTGTATTATATATAGACATACCTGGTGCAGAAATTTTATTCTTAGTTGCACCGTAGTTTGAAAAATAAGCTCGATTTTCGCCTGTTTCATCAAGTGCAATAACACTTATTGCCTCGGTACAGTCAGAAGGATAGTAATAATCGTTAGAGTCATCATTACCTGCTGCACATACAACAACACAGCCACTATTTACAGCTAGTGTTACTGCGTTTTGGTAAATGTTATTAGGGTCCCCTTGACCACCAAGTGACATATTAATAACTCTTGCACCATTTTCTACAGCGTATTTTATAGCTCTATATACACTAAGTGTACTAAAGCTACCACCGTCGCCCATATCACAGCCAATTCCTATTAAATCTACAACACTGTTATCTAAAGCTGAGCCAACACCAGATACACCAACCTCGTTGTTAGCCTCAGCAGCAATAATACCACTTACGTGAGTACCGTGTATACCATTGTCGGATTTTAGAGGGCAGATAATACCATCTGCTGTAATACGTACAGATAAATCTTTATTTATAACATTTTTCAGATCTTCGTGATTAATATCTGTACCTGTATCAATTACAGCTACCTTAATCTTTTCATGGTCATTTTTAGCAAGTAGTTGCCAAGCCTCTACTGATTTTACAAGATTCAAATGATAAAGCTCTTCGTTTTTAGCATCATCAATATAATCTCCAATAACGTAATCGTTTGTATAAACTAGATCCTTTTCGATAAATTCAATATTTTCGTTAGATTCCAGCTTAGCTATTGCATTTTCAACTGTATCCTCAAGTGAAATTTCAATTTTAATGAGCTTTCTGTCTTCTGTGTATGGTAATACAGAAGTAACTCTTATACGCTCATCGTTTATTATGTCAGGTATTTCTTCATCAGATATACCAGCCTTTGTTACAGCTAAAACCTCACCAGGAATAAACCCTAGCTCCTTAGGTTCTGTTTTTCGTTCCTCGTTTGCGTTTGTGTAGTTCTCAAAAATTTTATCACCTCTTGAGTCTACAACACTGTCAAGCTGTTCAGCCTTTTCAGAATTACCATTGGTATAGTAATCATCAAGCACTGTACGCAGTGCCTCTTCGTAGGTAGCTGTATCTTTAATATTGTTGATAAGCGTACCTGCCTTGCTTGGCTGGGCTGCACTTTTTTCTATACGGCTTACAGCACTTTCGTTTACGGTTAATGTAGCTTCCGATTTTTCAGAAGCTACAGGCTTATTGTTTTTTACAACAACTTCACCAGTAGCCGATACACTTGCCGGTACCGTTACAGAAAAAAGCATAGCAACTGATAGTGCAGTTGCTATGAGTTTCTTTTGTAAGTTCATAAAACCTCACTCCTCAAAATAATTTTAATTGCTATAGGCAATTGATACTATTATAATGGAATAAGTTTCTATTTTCAATTGAAGTAGCTAGTGAAATTTCTTTTTAGTAAAATTATTGACGAGTTGCATATTCTTGAATGGTGAAAAATATATATTTATAAACCAGTTTGTTTTAACTAACTTATAAAAAACAACAAAATATACAGGTGTTTTTATTTTTTAATTGACAAACTAAGGAAAAAAATGTATTATAATAATGAAGTTAGCAACACCTAACTCGAGTTATTAAAAGTAAAGCTTGGTTATTCAGGAGGCTATAGATATGAACACGCTAAAACAGGCTAAGGTTGGCAATACTGCAAAGGTTGTTAAGCTTCATGGTGAAGGTGCCATTAGAAGAAGAATTATGGATATGGGTATTACTAAAGGTGTTGAGGTTTATATACGCAAGGTTGCACCTCTTGGAGACCCTATGGAGGTAACAGTAAGAGGCTACGAGCTTTCACTGCGTAAGGCTGACGCTGAAATGATTGAGATTGAGTAATTATATTATAATTTTTACAGAGGTTTCTGCACAGATAAAGAAATCTCTGAAATTTTTGAAGAATGAGTTAGCTTTGGCTAATTAAAAAGAGAGGGAAATATTGTATGAAATTAAAAATTGCGTTGGCGGGTAACCCTAACTGTGGTAAAACAACCTTGTTTAATGCTCTTACAGGCTCAAACCAATTTGTTGGTAACTGGCCTGGTGTAACAGTTGAGAAAAAAGAGGGTAAGCTAAAAAAACACGATGATGTTATAATTACAGACCTTCCGGGTATTTATTCATTGTCGCCATACACACTTGAAGAGGTTGTTGCAAGAAATTATTTGCTGGAAGAAAAGCCCGATGCAATTTTAAATATTGTAGATGGTACTAATCTTGAAAGAAATTTATATCTTACAACTCAGCTTACAGAGCTTGGAATTCCTGTAGTTGTTGCCATTAATATGATGGATATAGTAGAGAAAAACGGGGATAAAATAGATGTTGAGGGCTTGTCAAAAAAATTGGGCTGTAAGATTGTAGAGATATCTGCATTAAAGTTAACAGGAATAGTTGAAGCAGCTGAAATTGCAATTGAGGCTGCTAAAAACGGAAAAACAGTTCCTACACATATATTCGATGGTGCAGTTGAACACGCTTTAGCTCATATAGAAGAATACTGCCTTCATAATTTACCAGAGGACGAACAGCGTTGGTATGCTATTAAACTTTTTGAACGTGACGATAAAGTTGTAAAAAGTCTTAATCTTGATGAAAAGGTTATTTCTCATATCGAAAACGATATCAAGGAAGCCGAAAAGGAATGTGACGATGACGCAGAAAGCATTATAGCAAATGCAAGATATGTATATATAACTAAAATATTAAAGGGCTGTTATAAAAAGAAAAATGACGGTAAAATGACAATATCCGACAAAATAGATAGAGTAGTTACAAACCGTTTTGCAGCAATTCCTATATTTGTGGTTGTTATGTTTTTGGTTTATTACATATCAGTTTCAACTGTTGGTACAATAGCTACAGACTGGGCAAATGACGGTGTGTTTGGTGATGGCTGGTATTTGTTTGGAATAGGTAGAAGTGAGTTTGATGAAGCTACAGAGGATTTCTCTCTTAATTCAGAAAGAATATCTGCTTATATAGAGGCTGCTGAGCAAGAGGGAATTGATACTGCTTTAATTACCGAAACACTTAAATCAGATAATCCTGACACAAATATTATAAATAGCTTTATAGCCGATACAGAGGCGAAAAATGTTACAGGAATTATAGAGCAAAGAAATGATGAGGGTGTAATAGAAGAAAAGCTGGCTGTTGATTTGACATCATTTACTACTGCCATTGATTCACAGGAGCCTAACCCTGCTGATTATGGTGTGTGGGTGTCTGGTATTCCTACACTTGTTGAGAAGCTGCTTACAAAGCTTAACTGTGCAGACTGGCTTGCAGGCTTGATTATGGATGGTATTGTAGGTGGTGTAGGTGCTGTACTTGGCTTTATACCTCAGATGCTTGTATTATTCCTGTTGCTTGGCTTCCTTGAGTCCTGTGGCTATATGTCAAGAATTGCGTTTGTAATGGATAAAATTTTTCGTAAATTTGGTTTATCGGGTAAATCGTTTATTCCAATGCTTGTTGGTATAGGCTGTGGTGTACCAGGTATAATGGCATCTCGTACTATAGAAAACGAAAGAGACCGTAGAATGACAATTATAACAACAACATTTATGCCTTGTGGTGCAAAAATGCCTATTATCGCTTTAGTAGCAGGTGCTTTGTTTGGTGGAGCATGGTGGGTAGCACCAAGTGCGTATTTTGTAGGTGTGGCTTCAATAGCAATTTCAGGTATAATTCTTAAGAAAACAAAAATGTTTGCAGGTGACCCTGCTCCATTTGTAATGGAATTACCTGCATACCATATGCCAACATTTGTAAACCTACTTCGTTCTATGTGGGAGCGTGGCTGGTCGTTTATTAAAAAGGCTGGTACAGTTATTCTTCTTTCATCTGTAATTCTTTGGTTCTTACAGGCATTTGGATTTGAAAATGATTCATTTGGTATGGTAGAGAATCTTAATAATTCTGTGCTTGCAGTTATAGGAAATGCTATTGCGTGGATTTTTGCTCCTCTTGGTTGGGGAACTTGGGAAGGTGCTGTAGCAACAATTACAGGGCTTATCGCTAAAGAAAATGTTGTTTCAACCTTTGGTGTTGTTCTTGGCAACAATGCAGAGGTTGCAGAAAATGGCTGGCAGGTTTGGGAAAATATGCGTGCTGTATTCTCACCACTTGCTGCATATTCATTTATGATTTTCAACCTGTTGTGTGCTCCTTGCTTTGCTGCTATGGGTGCTATCAAAAGAGAGATGAACAGTGCAAAATGGACAGCATTCGCACTTGGTTATCAATGCGTGTTTGCTTATGTTATTTCTTTCATAGTTTATCAGCTTGGTGTATTGTTTACAGGTGGTGCTACATCTGTACTGAATATTGTTGGTGCAGTTATAGCAATAGCGTTGGTTGCACTTATAGTGTTTATGCTGTTTAAGCCTTATGATGAGCCTACAAAGCTTACTAAAAAGGTAAGGGTATAATAAAAACAATTGGAGGTTTTAAAATGTCAGCTTGGTTAATGAATAATTTAGGCTCTATCTTAGTAGCATTGGTTTTAGCTGTGATTATTGCACTGATTATCATAAAAATGATTAAAGATAAAAAAAGTGGCAAATCCTCCTGTGGCTGTGGATGTTCAAACTGTGCAATGAGGGATACTTGCCATAGCAATAAAAAGTAATATGGTATAAGATTAAAAATTGGGGTTCTCTTGAAATATAGAGAACCTCATTTTAATTTGATGAGTAATCGCTTTTAAATTCGCTTATTGTTTAAAAAAATATTGTAAATTCAGCTATGTTTAACAAAGATAATTCGTTTTTTGGGAAAATGTTGATAATAGAATATGGAAGTGTTAGAATAAATATAACAATGTCAATTTAGGAGGAATTTAATTTGAAAAAACAAACACGCAAATTATTATCAGCAGTATTGTCTGCGACAACAGTTATGTCAATGCTGACATTTATGCCAGCAAATGTGGCTGAAGTATCTGCTTATGAAGAAAATGAGGAAAATCTGTTTGGTGCTGTTAAAAATGAAAATGGTACTAGTTTTATGTATGCAACAGGTGACCTTACACTTGAAAATGAATTACCTGAAGATGTTACTAGAATCGAAACAATTGGCGATTATTATGAAGTAAGTGATACAAGCCAAAAGGACGGTGCATCATCTTCTTTACCTGAAAGCGTTGATAACAGCCAAAGTAAGTATTTCCCTAAAATCGGAAATCAGGGTGGTATTGGTGCTTGTGTTGCATGGGCACAGTCTTATTATCAATTCACCTACGAAATGAATAAATCCAGAGGTGTTGAAACAACACCAGAAAATACCTTTTCACCTAAATTTACATATAATATAGCTAATGGTGGTAAGGATAAAGGCTCTTTCTCTCAAGATGTATATGGTATTATGAAAATGACAGGAAATGTTCCTATAAGTATGGTACCTTACGATAACGATTGCTTTAGTTGGTCTGCTACCGAAGAAATATGGAGAGAGGCTATTAATTACAGAATTAAGGATTATCAGTATTTTACAGAGATAGGTAATAACGATACACAGATTACCTCTGCTGATGACGAAGACCTTACTGCTATAAAAACAGCACTAAGCGAAGGTGATGTGCTTACCTATTCAACATGTATTTTAGACTGGAAAGATACAAAAATAAAAGCAAACTCTGCAGTACCTGAAAATAGTAAATTTGTGGGAGAGAGTGCTGTTACACATCAGGCTGGAAGTAACGGTGGTCACAGAATGACTCTTGTAGGCTACAACGACAACCTATGGATAGATGTAAACGGAAATAATGCTGTAGATACTGGCGAAATGGGTGCGTTTAAAATTGCGAACTCATGGGGTGATGGCTATGGTAATAAGGGTTTTATGTGGATTGCCTATGACGCACTTAATTTGAAAACTGCAGTTAGTGGTGGCCCTACAACAAGAGTAAGAATTTTTACAAGTATTGGTAGAATAGATGTTAAGGAATATGATTCAAGTGTAGAGCCTTATATGATGTACACTTTAAATACGGGTGATAGATGTAATGCTAAGGTTAAGGTTACAGCTGAAAAGGACGGTAGTAAATATACCGATTATGCTACACCTAAACTAATTGGTTGGGAAGAAGTGGCTTTCGCTTATGATGGTACATCAAAAGCGTGTGATGGTACAATGATTTATCCACTTGATAATATAATACCAGATTTAAATATTAAGAATTTTGGTGACTACACATGGAAAGTAGAGTTTATTGATGAAGAAAAAAACAATATTCCTCTTGTAGTAAAAAATGCTGAAATTATAGATGAAACTGCAAATGAGGTATACAGACCATCAAATGTGTATCCATTCACTTTAGAGGGTAGCAATAAAGAGCTAACTATTACTGAAACAACCTCTAACAATGTAGTTGTATATTATAGAGGCTTATACAACCCTATAATAAACTATAAGGTTGGCAATGCTGATTGGCAAACAGCACAAATGGAAGATAATATTGAAAGAGCTGAATATACACAAAAGTTTGTAGTAGAGCTTGAAGAGGAAACTGATGTTACAATTTATTTCAGTGATAGCAAAGGAAATACCGATACTAACAACGGTAATTACTTTACAGCAAAAAAAGGATTAAACTATTTTATAACTGAAAATGTTGCCGATCCATTAAAGGTAGAGCTAACACGAAAAGACATACCTGTTGATATTAAAAAAATGTTAGATTTTGTAGCAACAGGATCAGGTGGATATGAACCATATAAATATACATTTAAATTTACCAATTTAGATACAGGTGAAGAAAATTTATACAAATATTTAACTCCATATGGTGATAATGGTACAAGCGTTTATAGCTATGGACATAGCTTCCAAAAGGAAGGCAATTACAAAATTACTGTTGAGATTACAGACTATTCAAATAATGTTGCATCAGATTCTCTAACTATGACTCTTAAGGATAAGCCGTTTGAATATACAACATTTACTGCAACTCCAGACAAGCAGATAATGGTTGGTGATACTGTTGAGCTTAATGCTGAAACAAACTTTGAAAACATTATATATGTTGGTCGTCCTAAGAATATGCATAAATTCACAATAAAGGATGAAAGTGGTAAAGAGGTTTATTCAGAAAGCTTGTATGCAAAGGTTTTTAGCCTTAACTACAAAACAAGCTCACCTAAATTCACATGGGTGCCAACAAGTGCAGGAAAATACACTATCACAGTTTCTACAACAGATGGTAATAACCAGTATGCAGAGAAATCAATTAAGCTTGATGTTGTTGAATATAACGGAACAATGGTAGGCGATGCGAATAATAATAAAGAGATAAATATTACTGATGCACTTGCTATTATGAAGTACAATATAGGTAATATTGATTCATCAGAGATTTGGTTAGCTCTTTCTGACTGTAACAAAGACGATACAGTAGATATTAAAGATGCGATTTATATACTAAGATATATTGTTGCATCAGGTGACTTTGCATATGTAGGTGAAGTTAATAATAGAGAAACACCAACATACCCACCAACAGAGAAGCCAACAGAAGCTCCTACAAATCCTGTACAAAAAAATATAGTAACATTTTCAAATTCGCATAATTGGGGTGGTACAATCTACTGCTACTACTGGTCAGATACAAACAAAAATATGGTAACATGGCCTGGTAAGCCAATGACATATTTAAAAAATAACAGCTACGGACAGGCTCAATATACATTTAATGTACCTGATAATGCAACCTATATTATTTTCTCTAACGGAAGCACACAAACAGTTGATATAAAATATAATGGTGGAGAGATGAATTACTATCCTACAACAACCAACTCAAAGGGTCATTACAATGTAGCAACGTGGTAATATATGTGGTAAATAATTATATTTAATAAAATATTTAATTTGTAGTTTTTATACAAAATTTGGGTGTACATTGCTAATGTGCACCCGTTTTATTTGTGAGTATTTTAGAAAAAATATTCAAATATTGATTTTAAACGATTGGTATTATATAATGATATTGTATAATTTTATGTGAAAAACTCACGTGAATTTTTTTATTTATAAGGGGAGAAGAATATGAGCAAAAAACTAAAAAAATGTGCTATTATGCTTGCAATTGTTTTGGCAACAAGCACAGTAAGTGTTGCTAATGCATCTGCAGAAGCAGAGAAAATGTCTGGTGGCGAAATAACCTATAGAATTACTGAAAGATGGAAAGCTGAAAGATATTATATTCACATATGGGATGCCTTGCCAGGTGGTGAGACTTTATATGAGTGGCAAAGCCAAAAAGCACTAATGACCATTTCCGAGGACGGAGCAACGGCTACATATAATGTTCCAGAAGGCTCTTGGAATATGATGATTCTTTCTAACAACAAGGGAAATATGACTTGTAACACTGTTTTTAATCAGAATTGTATTGGAGATACCTTTACAACAGAGTTAGATACAAGCCTTGCACCTGTTGATGATCCACTAGAGCCTATAGTAGTATGGGATAATAACCCTGACTGTGGAAGACATCGTGAAATTAATGCGAATAGATTAATTCCGGAAGGTCATGCATATCTTCCTGGTGAGAGTGACAACACAATATTTAAAGACTTCTGTGATTACTATGGTCCACAAGAGGATGGAAGCTGTTTTTGGGAAGAGGTATACAATTACTGTAGTTGGGAAGAGGCTAAAGCTACTCTTGCTTCAAATATGAACTTAACAGAGGAACCAACAGAGGTGCCAACAGAGGAAGTAACAGAGGCACCAACTGAGGAATCAACAGAGAAGCCAACAGAAGTAGCGACAGAGGCACCAACAGAGAAGCCAACAGAAGCAAAAACAGAAAAACCAACAAGCACTGCAACCTCAGCAACAACAGCAACAACAGCAACATCAAATGCGACAACTGCAAACACAAATACAGCTAAGGGTACAGTTAATACAGCACAAGTTTCACCTTTAACAGCACTTGCACTAACCCTTGTTGCTTCATTAGGTGTAGTATTTGGTGTAAACAAAAAGAGAAATTCAAATATATAATAAGTAAAAATAAATTGGAATTTGCGTAATATTATTTAAATGTTTTTAGGGCTTGTTTGAAAGTAGGAGGTATTGTCTGTTTTTAAACAAGCCTAAATTTTATAAATAGGAGAGAAAAAATATGAAAAAGAAGCTTTTAAGCTTGGCTCTTGTTGTTGCAATGGTTTCAACAATGGGTACTATTACAGCTGTAAGTACATCAGCTGAAGAGTTATTTGAAACACCAACAGATGAATTTTTGGAAGGACCAACAGAACCAGATGATGATACAACTGCAGGTCTGCACCCTTGGGATTCAATTAGATTTGATTTTCCTGACTCTTGGAAAGTAGATGATGAAAAGTATTATGTTGAATTCTGGAATAATATTGAAAAAACTGAAAATATATATGGTTGGGAAACTGTAAAATCTGCGATAGAATTTAAAGAAGATGGTGAGCCATATGGATATATGTATTTTGTTCTAGATGATGACAATAACTGGGATATGATGACTATTTCAAATTCAGCAGGTAAAAAAACCTTAGAGGCTGTTATTAGTAGATATGATGTAGGTGGAATATTTACAATAAAAGAGTCTAATTACAAGTCATTGTCAAATGAAACTTTTTACGAGGTTGTATTTAATGAGGAGGATTGCCGAACACAACGTCGAATTTACTTTGGTGATTCAATAGGCGTGATAGGAGAAGAGCATACTTCTGATGAATCAGATAGAACAATGTTTGATTCTTTTTGTGTAGAATATGGTCCTAGTAGCGATGGAACCTGCTATTGGAACGAAGCTATGAGCGAAAAATACAATATGAGCTGGGAAGAAGCTAAGGAATATGTTAGAGGACTTTTAGATATAGAAGATATTGATTTAGTTGAAAGATATGGCTTAAAAAGAGGTCTTCCATTACCTGGAAATGTAAAGCTACCTGAACGCTATACAAATAAAGATAAATTTATGGAAGCAGGAGGCTCAACAGATTGGGATGGATATTATGATATCTATTATTTCGAGGCTCCTGACTCTTGGGTAAATGAAAATAAAGATAAGAAAGACCCAGGCTTTGAAATAGGATTTTTCTGGTACTGTGGTGCTGTAAGTGAGCCTTGGCCTGGAGTTCCTGCTAAAAAATTATCTGTACTAGACGAAAACGGCAATGATATCTATGCTGATAGGAATATATACTATGGTATTGCACCTACATTTGCAACAAGTATCATCTGGAATAATGGCATAGGGGATACTATTGCTGAAAATAAGGAATTTAAGTTGCAAACTAAGGATATTAAAGTTGACGATCCAATGTCAAATAGCTTAGCAGATTTATGGTATGAATATAATCCTTCTTTTGATGCTGCTGATGTTTCAGGCTGTCTGGCTTATATTCCTGACAACAATAATCAAACAAGATGTGCATTGAAACCAGAGGATGATGTGTTTGATGTTGAATGGATATATTTTGACCCTAGAACAGGTGAAACAACAACATATCCGTTACACGATCTTACAGGATTTTTTACTCGTCCTGATTTTTACTGGGGATATGATAAAGTGCTTTTGAATCCTTATTATGATATGGACTATACATATACAGGCGAAGCTTCTGAAAAACCAACAGAAGTACCAACAGAGGAAACAACCGAAGCTAAAACAGAAGCACCAACTGAAAAGCCAACAAGCACAGCAACAACAGCAACAACAGCAACCTCAAATGCAACAACTGCTACAAGCACAAATACATCTAACGGTACAGTTAACACAGCACAAACCTCACCTTTAGCAGCACTTGCACTAACCTTTGTTGCTTCATTGGGCGTGGTGCTTTGTGTAAATAAAAAGAGAAATTCACATAACGCTTAAGTGTTGTTTAAAAGAATTTTTTAAGTAAATTAATTATGTGAAAATATATTGCCCTGATAAGTGTTTTATTAAGTAATACTTATCAGGGCAAACGTTTTTTATTTTGAAATTTTGTAATTGTGCATAGTGTATAAAAAATCACTTTTAAAATCTACTTATTTTTTTATTAAAAATATTTGAAATTTCATATAGAGTGTGATATTATAACTAAGATATATTTGTAAATAATGTGCTGATATAGCTCAGTAGGCAGAGCGCAGTCTTGGTAAGGCTGAGGTCACGGGTTCGACTCCCGTTATCAGCTCCAAAATCTCGAGATTCCCAAAAGGGAGTTTCGGGATTTTTTGTTTTATTATAGGATTTAATCACCTGCTTAAAAACATATGATTAGTTTTTAAGCAGGTGTTCACTTTATTACTACTTTATTACTGTAAAATACTATTACTTTAAAGTGAAATTGAGTTTTTGCACCACGGCAAAATAAAAATAAAACAGTGGGGTAATAATTTTTTATTGAAAATAAAGTTTTTTTAAAAAAAGCCTAGAAAATGTTATAGTTGTACATATAATAGTAAAATTTATAAAGGGATTTTTAAGTATTCTTACAAATCTCAAGAATTATTTTCATTTTTAAGATTTTACCTCTTGTATTTCTCGAAAAATGTAGTATAATCTAATTGTAGCTAGAAAGACTAGCAGAACAACATTCCAAGGAGGAGATACCAATGGTAGATTTTAAACAATGGGACGGCTTTGAAGGCCGCATTTGGAAAGAAGAAGTTAATGTTCGTGACTTTATTCAGAAGAATTACACACCATATGATGGTGATTCAGAATTTCTAGTTGGCTCAACAGAGGCAACTGATAAATTGTGGGGTATCCTACAGGGACTACAGAAGGAAGAGCGTGCTAATGGTGGCGTTCTTGATATGGAAACAGAGGTTGTTACAGGTTTAACAGCTTATGGTCCTGGCTATATTAGCGAGGCTACTAAGGATTTAGAGAAGGTTGTTGGTCTACAGACAGATAAGCCTCTAAAGCGTGCATTTATGCCATTTGGTGGTATTAAAATGGCTGTACAGGCTTGTACTACAAACGGCTACACACCAAATCCAGAGCTAAGCAAAATTTTCACAGAATACAGCCGTACACACAATCAGGGTGTATTTGATGCTTATACAAAAGAGATGAAGCTTGCTCGTCACAACCACATCATCACAGGTCTTCCAGATACATATGGTCGTGGTAGAATCGTTGGTGACTACCGTAGAGTTGCTCTATATGGTATCGACTTCCTAATCGAAGAGAAGAAGAAGGATTTCGAGAACTGTGGTGACGGCACAATGGTAGACGATGTTATCCGTCTACGTGAGGAAATCTCAATGCAGATTGCAGCCCTAAAGGGTATGAAGGAAATGGCTAAGATTTATGGTTTTGATATTTCTGAGCCTGCTAAGAATGCTTACGAGGCTGCTCAGTGGCTATACTTCGGTTACCTAGCTGCTATCAAGACACAGAACGGTGCTGCAATGAGTGTTGGTAGAATTTCAACATTCCTTGACATCTATATTAAGAGAGATATGGATCTTGGTGTTCTAACTGAGTCACAGGCTCAGGAGATTATCGACCATATGGTTATGAAGTTCCGTATGGTTAAGTTCGCAAGAATTCCATCATATAACGAGCTATTCTCAGGTGACCCAGTATGGGCTACACTAGAGGTAGGTGGTATTGGTGTTGATGGTCGTTCAATGGTAACAAAGACAGACTACCGTTTCCTACGTACACTAGAGAATATGGGTCCTTCACCAGAGCCAAACCTAACAGTTCTTTACTCACCAGCTCTTCCAGAAAACTTCAAGAAGTATGCTGCTCAGATTTCAATTCGCACAAGCTCAGTTCAGTACGAGAACGATGATGTAATGAAGCCAGTATGGGGCGACGATTACTCAATCTGCTGCTGTGTATCTGCTACACAGACAGGTAAAGAGATTCAGTTCTTCGGTGCTAGAGCTAACCTTGCTAAGTGTCTTCTATACGCTATCAACGGTGGTGTAGATGTTAAGACTCGTGAGCAGTGTGGTCCTGCTTATGCTCCAATCACAAGCGAGTACCTAGACTATGATGAGGTTATGGCTAAGTACGATATGATGATGGATTGGCTAGCTGGTCTATATGTAAATGTACTAAACCTAATTCACTATATGCACGACAAGTATTACTATGAGGCTGCTGAGATGGCTCTTATCGATACAGATGTTCGTCGTACATTCGCAACAGGTATCGCTGGTTTCTCACACGTTGTTGACTCACTAAGTGCTATTAAGTACGCTAAGGTTAAGACAGTTCGTGACGAAACAGGTATTGTTGTTGACTTTGAAACAGAGGGTGACTTCCCTAAATATGGTAACGATGATGATCGTGCTGACGATATCGCAGTATGGCTACTAAAGACATTCATCGAGAAGATTAAGAAGCATCACACATACCGTAACTCAGAGCCTACAACTTCAATCCTAACAATCACATCTAACGTTGTTTATGGTAAGGCTACTGGTTCAATGCCTAACGGCCGTAAGGCTGGTGCTCCTCTATCACCTGGTGCTAACCCAAGCTACGGTGCAGAGATGAACGGTCTACTTGCTTCACTAAACTCAGTTGCTAAGCTACCATATCACTGGGCACTTGACGGTATTTCAAATACTCAGACAATCAGCCCAACAGCTCTTGGTCATAACGAGGCTGAGCAGACAGATAAGCTTGTACAGGTACTTGATGGTTACTTTGCACAGGATGCACACCACCTAAACGTAAACGTATTTGGTGTAGAGAAGCTAATCGACGCTATGGAGCATCCAGAGAAGGAAGAGTATGCTAACTTCACAATCCGTGTATCAGGCTACGCTGTTAAGTTTATTGACCTAACAAGAGAGCAGCAGATGGATGTAATTTCACGTACTTGCCATGCAAGCATGTAATAATATAATAGGCAGAGTCCGTTCACTTGAGACATTTGGTCTGGTGGACGGACCCGGCGTTCGATTTGTGGTATTTCTTCAGGGCTGTCATATGAGATGCCAATATTGTCACAATCCTGAAACATGGTCTATGACTAATGGTGAGGAATGGGACGCAAAGGAGCTTTTTAACAAAGCTTGGCGTTATCGCACATATTGGAAAAAAGATGGTGGTATAACTGTAAGTGGTGGCGAACCACTTTTACAGATGGAATTTGTTACGGAGCTTTTCAAATATGCAAAAGAACGTAATATTCATACTACACTTGATACTTGTGGACAACCCTTTAAAAACACACCTGAGTTTTTAGAAAAATTTGATAAGCTAATGGAATATACTGACCTTGTAATGCTTGATATAAAAGAGTTTGATGATGAAAAGCATAAAGCTCTTACAGCACACGGTAACAAAAATATTCTTGAAATGGCTAAATACTTATCAGACCACGGCAAAGCTATGTGGATAAGACATGTATTGGTGCCAAATCTTACAGATGATGAACAGGGCTTAAAAGACCTTAATAGCTTTATTAAAACCCTAAAAACAGTAGAACGTGTAGAAATTTTACCATATCATAGCCTTGGTGCTTTAAAGTGGAAAGAGCTTAATATGCCATATCCACTGGCTGATGTATTACCTCCAACAGCTGAAGAGGTAAAAAGAGCAGAGGCACTGCTTGAAATAAACGAATAATTAACTTTCTGAGAGCTTGCATTTTTGCAAGCTCTCTTTTACGTCAATCAATGTTTCTTTCTATTTAAAACAGAAGATAATTTAAATAAAAAAGGTCTGAATCGTCTTGTTTTGCACCAAATAGCAGATTTTATTTTGTATCCTGTTGTATCACAGGATATTTTTTTATTATTTTTTACATAGCTTTTAGTAACAGCTACAATTTGGGAAAAATTTATTTCTTCTGTCCAGATTTGAGAGTCGCCGTTGATTAGAAATCGGTTATCTGGTAATTTTTTTATAATTCTGTGCAAAATAACAGCTCCGTCAGGACGTTTAAATAATACTATATCATATTTTTTAGGAAGCTTATATGTGGGTGAAACAAGATGTACAACATCACGCTCACTATATAATGTAGGTGTCATACTTGTACCAGTAACAACAAGTGGAAAAACACCATTTTCTGATATTGAGGCTTCTATTATATTAAGTAGCTCTTTGTAACTACATACCTTTTTATTATTTGTCATTTTTTGGCTCTCCTTGGATTTTATATAAAAATTATAGCATATAATATAAAGGTTGTAAAATTATTTGTTGTGTATTTGAATAATTAATATTTATAAAATTTGTAGTAATAACCAAAATTTGGAGAGTAATTTTTATTGTTATTATACTATACATTTGGTTTTCTAAGTGATATAATATACACATAACATAGTTGGCTATATTATATAGTTAATTATTGGAAGAAAGGTGGATTTATATGACATATGACAAAATATTAGCTGAGCGAGAAGGTAAGTCTGTTTATAAGGTTGGCAATACTGTTGTTAAGTTGTTTGATAGTAATATCTACCCTAAATCCGATATTCTTAACGAAGCACTTAATCAGGCAAGGGTTGAAGAGACGGGTTTGCCAATCCCTGATTTGAAATCCGTATCAGTAATTGACGGAAAATGGGCTATAACAATCGACTATGTTGAGGGCAAAACCTTACAGGAGCTTATTGACGAAAATCCCGATAAGGTTGATGAATATTTAGAGCTGTTTGTGAATTTGCAGATGGAGATTCATAGTAAAAAGGCACCATTATTAAATAAGCTTAAAGATAAAATGAATAGAAAAATTTCAAGCTTAACAGAACTAGATGCCACAACAAGATATGAGCTACATACAAGGCTGGAATCAATGCCAAAGCATATAAAGGTATGTCACGGCGATTTTAACCCTAGTAACGTAATAATAGATAATGATGGAAAAGCACATATACTGGATTGGTCGCACGCAACACAGGGTAATGCTTCTGCTGATGTTGCAAGAACATATCTCTTGTTTTTGTTGAATCAGCCTGAGCTTGCAGACAGATATCTAAAGCTGTTTTGTTTAAAAAGCAATACAGCAAAACAATATGTACAACATTGGATACCTATAGTTGCAGCCTCTCAGATAGTGAAGGGTATGCAAGAAGAAAAGGAATTTCTTATGAAATGGGTAGACGTTGTAGAATATCAATAATCTTTTAACTTTTAACTACTAGAACAAAGCCACAGTATCAAAGCTGTGGTTTTGTTTTGGAAATTAGTACTATCAATATGTTCATTAGGTGTGAATATAAATATATTTTTACAATAAAACATATAATATAAAAACTCCCAAATGCTTACTGCACTGCATTACTTTTCTATCAAAAATTACAATTAAAAATTGACAATAATTCTTATAGGTGGTATAGTATAAAGTAAGATTATTGACTGTTTGCATAAATAGTTGTCGGATTTTTTAGACAATTATTTTTGTGAGTTAGTAAATTATAATTTAGATAATTAATATTATATATTTAGGAGGACTTTATTGTGAAGAAGTATAAGGTTGGTATTATCGGTGCTACTGGTATGGTTGGTCAGAGATTTGCTCTGCTACTTGAAAATCACCCTTGGTTTGATGTAGTAGCTCTTGCTGCAAGTAAGCGTTCAGCTGGTAAAACATATAAAGAGGCTGTTGGTGCAAAATGGGCTATGGCTACTCCAATTCCAGAGAAATATGCTGATATGGTTGTAATGGATGCATCAGAGGTTGAGAGTGTAGTTGCACTTGTAGATTTTGTTTTCTGTGCAGTAGATATGAAGAAAGATGAAATTAAGGCTCTTGAAGAGGCTTATGCTAAGGCTGAGTGTCCTGTAATGTCAAACAACAGTGCTAACAGACACACACCTGACGTTCCTATGATTATTCCAGAAATCAACGCTGACCACGCAAAGATTATTCCATCACAGAGAAAGCGTTTAGGCACAAAGAAGGGCTTTGTTGCTGTTAAGTCTAACTGTTCACTACAAAGCTATGTACCTGCTGTACATCCACTTATGGATCTAGGCGTTAAAAAGGTTCTTGCTTGTACATATCAGGCTATTTCAGGTGCTGGTAAAACATTTGAAACATGGCCAGAGATGTGCGACAACATAATCCCATTCATCGGTGGTGAGGAAGAGAAGTCTGAGAAAGAGCCACTAAAGATTTGGGGTCATATTGAGGGCGATGTAATTGTTGATACAGCAGAGCCATCAATTACTTCACAGTGTATCCGTGTACCAATCAGCGACGGTCACACAGCAGCTGTTTTTGTAGAGCTAGAGAATAAGGCTTCTATGGAAGAGATTATCTCAAGATGGGAAAACTACAAGGGTAGAGCTCAGGAGCTAGAGCTTCCAAGTGCTCCAAAGCAGTTTGTACATTATTTCACAGAGCCAGACAGACCACAAATCAAGCACGAGAGAAATCTTGAGAATGGTATGGCTGTATCTGTTGGTAGACTAAGAGAAGATACACAGTATACAATTAAGTTTGTATGTATGTCACACAACACATTAAGAGGTGCAGCAGGTGGTGCAGTACTAATGGCTGAGCTTCTATGTGCTGAGGGATATCTTGACTAATACTAATACCTAACGGCTGTTAGTATAATAAATAATCCGAACGGAGGTTATATTAATGAGTAAGCCTATTTTTACAGGTAGTGGTGTTGCTATTGTTACACCTATGAGCGCAGATGGTTCAGTAAACTACGATGAACTTGGCAGATTAATTGAATTTCAGATAGAAAACGGTACAGATGCAATCATCGCTTGTGGTACAACAGGTGAGTCTGCTACTCTTAACCATGAGGAGCATTGTGGCGTAATCAAATATACAATCGAAAAGGTAAACGGAAGAGTTCCTGTTGTTGCAGGCACAGGCAGTAATGACACAGCTTATGCTATTGAGCTTACACAAGAGGCTAAAAAGCTAGGTGCTGATGCGGTTCTTTCAGTTACACCTTATTATAATAAATCTTCACAGGCTGGCTTGGTAGCTCACTTTAAGGCTATTGCTGAGGCTGTTGATATTCCTATAATCGTTTATAATGTACCTAGCCGTACAGGCTGTAATATTCAGCCTGCTACATATGTAGAGCTAAGCAAAATTCCTAACATTGTAGCAACAAAAGAAGCTGGCGAAAAGGTTGGCGAGGTTGCAAAGATTATTTCAATGTGTGGTGGCGATTTAGACATTTACACAGGCTGTGACGACTTAACAGTTCCTGTTATGTCACTTGGTGGTATCGGTGTAATCTCTGTATTTGCTAACGTTTGCCCAAAAGAGATGCACGAAATCACACAGCTTTGCCTAGACGGTAACTTTGCCGAGGCTAGCAAAATGCATTTGCATTATCTTGAGCTTATGAACGCACTTTTCTGTGATGTAAACCCAATTCCTGTTAAAGAAGCAGTTAATATGCTTGGCTTTAATGCAGGTATTTGCAGACTTCCACTTGTACCAATGAGTGATAAGTCAACAGAATACTTAAAATCTGTAATGGAAAAGTATGATTTAGTAAAGTAATTACAGTGATTAAGGAAGTGTAAAAATGACAAATATAATTTTAAGTGGTTGCTGTGGTAAAATGGGCAGAGTAATCGCAAGAGAGATTTCTGCAAGAGAGGATTGCACAGTTGTAGCAGGTGTAGATATTTTTGTAGATAATACAATGAATTTCCCTGTATATGACGATTTCAGCAAGGTAGAGGAAAAGGCTGACGCAATTATAGATTTCTCTAATCCAGCTGTTTTAAATGGTCTGCTTGCTTACGCAACAGAGAAGAAAATACCTGCTGTAATCTGTACAACAGGCTTTTCAGCTGAGCAGGTTGCCCAAATAAAATCTGCATCAGAAAAAACAGCTATATTCTACTCAGGTAATATGTCATTAGGTATTAATTTACTTATAGAGCTTGCTAAAAAAGCAACTCAGGTATTTGGTAGTGCCTTTGATGTAGAGATAGTTGAAAAGCACCACAACCAGAAGCTAGACGCACCAAGTGGTACAGCATTAATGATAGCAGACGGTATTTCAGAGGTTATGCAGCAGGAGCCTCAGTATGTATATGATCGCCATTCTTACAGAAAGAAGAGAGAAAAGAACGAGATCGGTATACACGCTGTGCGTGGTGGCACAATAGTAGGAGAGCACGAGGTAATTTTTGCAGGACACGACGAGGTTCTAACAATTACACATCAGGCTCAGTCTAAAGAGGTGTTCGCTATAGGCTCAATTAATGCGGCTATTTACTTAAAAGGAAAGAACTCTGGTATGTACGATATGTCAGATATGCTACAGGGTAAATAATATAAGGGGCTGTGTTTACAATGAATACAAATGTAACAGTAGATAATGATATTACACTTGTAATACTACACAATACTCCAGCTGATATGGATTTTATAGCTAAGGTATTTGAAGATATTGCTGCTTTAGAGATTGATATAGATATGATTTCTATTGCACCTGTACAGGGTAGCACAACATCTTTGTCTTTTACAATTAAAGATGATGATTTGATGAAGCTTCTTGGCTATACTTCAAAGCTTAAGAGTAAAAATATTAAGCCGGTAGTTAGTAGTGGTAACTCAATTATCAGTATTGCAGATGAAGCTATGAAGGATACCCCAGGTATGGCGGCTAAGATTTTTAGAGCTATTGCAAATTCAAATGCTGATATAAGAATTGTTTCAACATCACAAATTCAGGTATCAGTACTTGTTACTGAGGCTGTATTTGAGCAGGCATACAAGGCATTAAGCGATTGTCTGGATTCATAAAAAAGTTATGATAAGGGTAGGTTAATACCGATGTGTGTCGGTGTTAATCTGCCCTTTTGTGCAATTAATTGTGTAATACTAAAAATATTTAAATGGTAAACTTAAATGTGATGGTAATGAATTTTTTAGGATTAACAGATTTGGACGGTCTTTCACTCACTAATATTCAGGTGCTACCACAATATAGTAGGTTTCTTACAAGATTTGACCAATTTGAAGAAAAATGCTGTATTTACGAAAAAGAGAATAACATTAATGTTATCCGTATAAATGACGGAGAAGGAGTATTTATTGACGAAGAAGTATATATTTGTAAAGTTTAGAAATATATAAGTCCAAAAAATAGAGGTGATTTAAATGAGCGAAGTTTCAAATGAGAAAATAAATAAAAGAGAAGAAGCAGAACCACAGGTTCAAGAGAATGTATCTGAAAATGCAGATACGAAAGAAAACGAGAAGAATATAGAGAAGACAAGCGAAAAGGTTACCGAAAAAAGTAAAAAGCATAAGGAGCATATACCATATAATAACCGAGAGTTAAGCTGGTTAGACTTTAACTTTAGAGTGTTAGAGGAGGCTATGGAACACGAAAACCCTGTGATGGAGCGTGTTAATTTCTTAGCTATTACAGCATCTAACCTTGATGAGTTTTTTATGGTACGTGTTGCCGGTGTGCTTGACCAAGTACATCAGGGACTAAAAAAGCAAGACCCAAGTGGTTATACCCCACAGGAGCTTTTGGATAAGCTTGCAGAGAAGATTCACTATCTTGCTAAAAAGCAGTATTCCTGCCTTAGTAGATCTATTTTGCCAGAGCTAAAGCAAAATCATATGGTATTTTCTGAAATAGATGATTTAAATTCAGAGCAGAAAAAGTATATTGAAAAGTATTTTTCAAACGATATTTTCCCTGTACTTACACCCCTTGCAGTAGATACAAGCCGACCATTCCCGTTGCTTGCTAATAAAAGTCTTAACATTGCTGTAAAGCTAAGAGACAGCGACGAAAGCTCTAAATTTGCAGTAATACAGGTGCCATCAATATTACCAAGATTTTTAGAGGTACCGTCAAAAGGGAAAGAGCGAGTATTTGTAATGCTTGAGAAAGTAATTATGTATAAGCTACAAGAGCTTTTTGAGCTTTACAGAATAAGTGCTTACTCACCATTTAGAATTACTCGTGACTCCGATTTAGAAATTGATGAGGACGCAGAGGACTTATTGGTAGAAATTCAAAATTCTATAAGAATGAGAAAAAGAGGTAAGCCTGTACGTCTTGAAATAAATAAACGCATAGATTCTGAGCTAAGAAAATTCTTAGTAGATATGCTTAATGTTACAGAACAGGAAATTTATGAGGTTACAGGTCCACTTGATTTAACATTTTTATCAAAGTTCTGTAGAGTTGACAACAGCAGTGACCTTCACTTTAAAGCTATTGAGCCTGTTAATCCTCCTGCTGATTTCTATGGCTATGATGATATTTTTGAGGCTATAAGAGAGCGTGACAGAATGGTTCACCACCCTTACGAAAGCTTTGATTCTGTACTTGAATTTATTAAAAGGTCAGCAGAAGACCCAAACGTACTTGCTATTAAGCAAACACTTTACCGTGTAAGTGGTAATTCACCAATTATTGCTGCACTAAGTAAGGCAGCTGAAAACGGTAAGCAGGTTACAGTACTTGTAGAGCTTAAAGCAAGATTTGACGAAGAAAACAATATTCACTGGGCTAAAAAGCTGGAAAAAGCAGGCTGTCATGTTATTTATGGTCTAACAGGCTTGAAAACCCATTGTAAAATATGCCTTGTTGTCAGAAAAGAGTCCGATGGTATAAGAAGATATCTTCATATGGCAACAGGTAACTATAATGACAGCACAGCAAGATTTTATACTGATATTGGTATGTTTACCTGTAAAGAGGAATTTGGTGTAGACGCATCATCGCTTTTCAATGTTATCACAGGCTATTCACTACCACCTGAATATCAGAAGTTTGTTGTAGCACCGTCAGGTATGAGAAGCTTTTTTGTAGATAAAATCAAAAAAGAGATAGAAAACCACAAACAGGGCTTACCAAGTGGAATTGTAGCCAAGGTTAATTCGTTGGTAGACCCAGAGATAATAGGATTGCTTTATTCTGCATCAAGAGCAGGAGTAAAGGTTACTCTAATAGTAAGAGGCATTTGCTGTCTTATCCCAGGGCTTGAGGGCTACAGTGAGAATATTAAGGTGTACAGTGTTGTTGGTCAGCTACTTGAGCATAGCCGAATTTTCAAGTTTGAAAACGGTGGAGACCCACAGATTTATATGGGTAGTGCAGACTGGATGCCAAGAAATCTAGATAGAAGAGTAGAGCTTGTATTCCCAGTAGAGGATAAAATACTTAAAAAGCGTAGCGAGGATATTTTACAGCTTATGCTTAGCGATACAGTAAATTCTCGTGTACAGCATTCAGATACATCATATACGCTTATTGATAAGCGTGGTAAAAGAAGAGTAAATAGTCAGATGGAATTTGCAAGACAGGCTAAAAAAGCACTTAAAGAGGCTAAAAAGGAAAAGGTGCAGGAAATAGGAAAGCCTAGATTTGCTAAAGGTTCAAAATAATCAACAAGGAGAGATTGTATAATGAAAAGAATTGGTTTTCTTACAAGTGGTGGAGATTGTCAGGGATTAAACGCTACAATGCGTGGTGTAGCAAGAGCATTGTATAATCACTATGGCGAAAAGAATATTGAAATCATCGGTATTTTAAATGGTTATAAGGGTTTAATACATGGCGATTATAAAAAAATGAAGCCAGAGGATTTTTCTGGTATATTAAGCTTGGGTGGCACTATATTAGGTACTTCTCGTCAGCCATTTAAGATGATGCGTGTAATAGAAGAGGACGGTGTAGACAAGGTAGCCTGTATGAAGAAAACATACAAATATTTAAAGCTGGATTGCCTTGTTGTGCTAGGAGGTAACGGTTCTCAAAAGACAGCTAATTTACTTTCAGAAGAGGGCTGTAATGTTGTTTCTCTTCCAAAAACAATAGATAACGACCTTTGGAACACCGACAAAACCTTTGGTTTCCAAAGTGGTATAAATGTAGCAACATATTGCTTAGATGCAATACACACCACAGCCGACTCACACAGCAGAATTTTTGTTGTAGAGGTAATGGGACATAAGGTAGGCTGGTTAACTCTATATGCAGGTATGGCTGGTGGAGCAGATGTTATTCTGTTGCCTGAAATTCCATACAGTGTAGAAAGTGTAATTAAAAAGGTATCTGAGCGTGAGCGTGCAGGTAAGCACTTTACAGTAATTGCAATGGCAGAGGGTGCTGTTCCAAAGGACGTTGCTGAGCTTCCTAAAAAAGAAAGAAAGGCAGCTATCGCAAAACAGCCAAACGGTACATTCTCAGCTCAGCTTGCTAAAGAGATAGAAGCAGCCACAGGCCACGAAACAAGAGTTACAGTTCCAGGTCATATTCAGCGTGGTGGTGACACTTGCCCTTACGACAGAGTACTTTCTACAAGCTTTGGTGCAGCTGCTGCACAGTTGATTATTGAAGAAAAATATGGTAATATGGTAGCGTTACACGGTGATAAAATTGTTCCTGTACCACTTTCAGAGGTTGCAGGCAAGCTAAAGGTTGTGCCTGTTGACTGTGATGAAATCAAATGTGCAAGAGCAGTTGGTATCGCTTTTGGTGATGAATAAATATTAATACTAAAAAATAACATCTTATCAGCAGAGATTGTTTTGTAAGCAATATCTGATAAGATGTTATTGATGTAAACAAACCATAGGAGGCATATTATGGCTGAAGCAGAAATTATGAAAGAAAGAAAAAGATGGGCGTTTTTAGGCTTACCTTTTACCTTTACAAAATATGTTATAACAGATAAAAGAATTGTTATTGAAACAGGTCTTTTTGTATCCAAAGAAAGCGAAATTCTGCACTATAGAATACTTGATATGAATTATTCACGCAATCTTTTACAGAAAATGTTCGGTTTAGGTACAATAAGTCTTTATGCACAGGATATAACTCACCCTGAGCTTGTTATAAAGAATATTAAAAATTCAAGAAAATTCAAAGAAACACTTGCAGAGCTTGCCGAAAAAGAAAAGCAACGCTTGAGTGTTCGCAGAGGTGAGGTAGTAGGCTCAATGATGACACATAACCATGTGTGTAATGATTGTGACTTAGATGATTCTATTGATAACTTTGACTATTCAGCAACAGATGAATAACTAAGCTATGTAAATAAAGGAGAATTAAAATGCCTATTCCAAATGATCCTGTAATGCTGTTATCATACATAAATACACAGCTAAGAGATTTTTACCCATCTTTAGAAGAGCTTTGTGGTTCACTTAATATTGATATAGATGAGCTTAAAAGCAAGCTTGCTTTAATAGGATATGAGTATAGCTCTGAACTTAATAAATTTATTTAATACTAGAAAAATAATTTAATTATTGGACATTTATAGCTTTGACTCTTTAGGAAAGAGATTCGTAAAAATTGACAAATAATTTTAATCAAGCTAGAGTCGAATCTAGCTTGATTTTTTTGAAAGAAAAGAAGGTGAGATTAATTGGGGAAATTACCAAAAGACTGTAATGCTCGTGTGATTGGTGCAGAGGCAAGGAAATTAGTTCATTATAAATTCCCGTCTGAAAACTGGGAATATCACGAACTAACAGGTCGTGATAATGGATTAGACTGTACAATAGAACTTATTGAAAATGGGGAGTTTACTAATAAGAAAATAGAAGGACAAATAAAGGGAACTAAAGAACCAAAGTTATTAAAAGTAAAAAATGTCTTTTCTCTTGAAATTGATATTAAAACTATATTATACGGATTAAGTAGCCCGAATGCTTTTGTTGTGTTTTTGGTTGACGTAATTAATGAAGAGGTATATTATTTACCATTACAAGATTTCTTCATTAGTAATATATCTTATTTTGATAAATTGGAAAATAACAAGAAAACAATTAATATACATATTCCTTGTGATAACAAAGTGTCAGAAGAAGATTTTGATTTACAGCAAATAGCTAAAAGTATTTATGTGGGAGGACCATCAAAGGAATTACATAAATCAGAATAGAAAAGAGTTGTTTTGATTTTTGAACAAGATAAAAGTTTTATTCAGAAAAGACAAATATAAAACCGACACAACAAACAGTGCTTTAATCTGTTTGTTGTGTCGATTAATTTTATTTATAAATAATGCAAATTAAACCATATCAAGAACAAGTCTTTGAACCATAATTGCATCTACTATTGTTATTTTACTGTCACCATTTAAATCAGCTTTTGCAAACTGTTCTTCTGTTAATTCTACATTGCCAACTATGTATTTAAGCACATAAATAACATCATTTACAGCAACCTCTCCGTCACCAGTTATGTCACCTGCTACTGGTTTTCCGTAATTATAATGGATGGTTGCGTTTGTAAGTTTTTCATTGGAATTACCTATCGATATATCATTCCAATCATCTTCACTGCCTGTGTAATAAACATCACTAAGTTTACTACAACCAAGAAATGCCTGATTACCAATAGTTTTTACACTATCTGGGATTGTTATGTCGGTTAAGCTAGTACAATAATAAAAAGCACGATAACCAATAGTAGTTAGACCTTCTTGTAGCTTTACATTGGTTAATTTACTACAACCACTAAAAGCACTTTCACCAATAGTTTTTACACTATCTGGAATTATTATACTGCTCATAGCACACCCCTCAAATGCACACCTGCCAATAGTTGTTACACCATCTGGAATTGTTATGTCGGTTAAATTATTACATTTATTAAAAGTATACTCATCAATAGCTGTAATACTCTTTGAAAGCTTTATACTGCTTAATTTACTACAACTCTGAAATGCACCATAATCAATAGATGTAACACTGTCTGGTATTATTATGCTGGTTAAATTATTACAATAATAAAACGCACGGTTACCAATGGTTGTTAATCTGTTTGGGAGTATTATATCAGTTAAATTACTGCAACCATAAAATGCTTGATAATCAATTGTAGTTAAGCTATCTGGAAGTATTACGTTGGTTAAACTACCGCAATTATAAAATGCACCGTTTTCAATTTTTGTTACTTTATTTGGGATTGTTATGCTAGTTAAAGAATGACATTGAGCAAACGCCCAATTACCGATAGTTGTTACACTATCTGGAATTGTTATACTGGTTAAAGCAGTACAAACAGAAAACATATGAGGAGGAATAGTCTTTATATTATTTGGAAGTGTTATGCTGGTTAAAGCAGTACAATTAGAAAATACACTATCACCAATACTTGTTACACTATCTGGGATTATTATATTAGTAAAATTACAATAACCAAATGCATAATCACCAATAGTTGTAACACTATCTGGAATTGTTACGTTGGTTAAATTAAAACAATGATAAAAGGTAGCAACACCAATAGTATTTACACCGTCTGGAATGGTTATATTTGTTAGGTTTTCGCAAGTATGAAATGCCCAACTACCAATAATTTGTAAAGCATCTGGCATATGTACTTCTTTTAACTCAGTACAATTATAAAATGTACTCTCTCCAATAACTTTTACACCATTTGGAATTGTTACTTTGGTTAAGGTTTTCCGAACCCCATAAAACATATTAGTAGCAGAAAGACCATCATTACTTACGGGATCACCTATTTCTACTACAGGCAAATAAATTTGTTGTGTGTCAGATATTTTATGAGGTATTCTATCAGGTATCTTAATCTCTGTTTCGGTTCCTTTATAGCTTGTAATTCTGCATTCTGTATCATCGTTTATAACCTCGTATATCCAAGTACCGTAGCTATCAACATAGGTAAAACCACTTTCTACCTTGTCGGTTTTTGCTGCTGATGCACTGAACGGAATTGAAGCTATAATGCATAAAAGCATTGTAATTGTAAGTAATATTGAAATTAATTTTTTCATATCTTTTCTCGCCTTTCTTGTTTATTGTTGTTTTATATTTCTTAAAAAATTTATTACTTCATTGGCAACAGCTACTATTTGTTATTTGTTTTATTACTGTTAAGTGTATTTTAACATATCTTTCCTGTTTGTCAATGTATTACAAAACAGCATTATACTATTTCTTATCTAGCTACATAGAGAATAGAAAACACCACAGAAGTGTTATAAATTTATACTTCTGTGGTGTTAATTATTTTATGTCTTATTCTTCATTTTCTTCAACTGTAACAGCAATGCCTAGATCGTCTAGCTGTACTGTTTCAATTGTGCTTGGTGCGTTTGTCATTGGTTCAGAAGCATTCTGTACCTTAGGGAAGGCTACAACATCTCTTAATGTAGAAGCCTTAACCATCTGCATAACAAGTCTGTCTAAACCTATACCCATACCACCGTGTGGTGGAGCACCGTATTTGAATGCATCTGTTAAGAAGCCAAACTTCTGATAAGCCTCTTCGTCACTTAAACCAAGTAGGCTGAACATTCTCTTTTGTAGGTCAGGATTTGTAATACGAATAGAGCCTGATGATAGCTCAACACCGTTAAGTACCATATCGTAAGCCTTAGCGTAAACCTTGCCCTTGTCCTCTTCAAGAGTAGCCATACATTCGTCAGTAGGTGATGTGAATGGGTGGTGCATTGCAACCCAAGTTTCACTTTCTCTGTCATACTCAAAGAATGGGAAATCAACAACCCATAGGAAGTTGAATCTATCCTCGATAATACCAAGTCTGTTTGCAACCTCACATCTTAAAGCACCAAGTGTTGAAAGAACAGTGTTGTTTTCTGTATCTGCTACAATCATTACAACATCGCCCTTTTCAGCACCAGCCTTTGTAAGAATAGCCTGCATTTCATCCTCTGTCATAAACTTTGCAAAGCTTGAAGCAATGCCGTCATCTGTCATTCTAATCCATGCAAGACCCTTTGCACCAATACCTCTTACATATTCTGTTAATTTGTCAATTTCTTTTCTTGTGTAAGTCTTAACAGCGTTTTTAGCTGTAATACCTCTTACACTACCACCACCTTCAATGGCGTTCTTGAATACTCCAAACTCACTGCTCTTTACAGCGTCAGTTAGGTCGAATAGCTCCATTTCAAAGCGTGTGTCAGGCTTGTCTGAGCCGTAACGCTCCATTACCTGATTATATGTATAGCGTGGGAATGGTGTAGGAATATCTACATCTAAAGCCTCTTTGAATACTCTCTTAATATATCCCTCACCAAGAGCAAGAACATCTTCCATATCTACAAAAGACATTTCAAAGTCAATCTGTGTAAACTCAGGCTGACGGTCTGCACGCAAGTCCTCATCTCTAAAGCAACGAGCAATCTGCATATATCTGTCAAATCCAGATACCATACACAACTGCTTGTAAATCTGTGGTGACTGTGGTAGTGCATAGAAGCTACCCTTATGTATTCTTGATGGTACTAAGAAATCTCTTGCACCCTCAGGAGTTGACTTAATAAGCATAGGTGTTTCAATTTCAATAAAGCCTTGCTCGTCAAAGTAGTCACGAGTTACCTTTGTTATTTTATGTCTTAGAATAATATTTTGTTGTAGGTCAGGTCTTCTTAAATCTAAATAACGGTATTTAAGTCTTGTAAGCTCACCTGTTGTTGAGTTAGGTAGAATTTCAAAAGGAGGAGTTTCGCTCTCGCTTAAAATTCTAAGCTCCTCAACAGCAATTTCAATATCACCTGTTGCAATTTTATTTGTTTTTGCACTTCTTTCTTTAACAGTACCAACAACACCAAGTACATATTCACTTTTTACAGTTGATGCCTTTTCAAATATCTCTTTATTTGTTGTATCGTCAAGAGCAAGCTGTACTATACCTGTGCGATCTCTTAGATCTATAAAAATCAACTGTCCCAAATCACGCTGGCGTTGTACCCAACCGAATACAGTAACCTTTTTACCGCAGTCCTCAATTCTTAATTCACCACAGTAGTTACTTCTTTTTAAGCCTGTCATAAATTCAGCCATTGTAATTACCTCTATTTCTTAATTTATTGTTTTCTAGTTGTTAAATTAAAAAGAAATTATTTCCTCTCCACCAAGCTTTGTGGTTTCGTATGTAACAAAGCAATCAAAAAATTCTGACAAGAAGCTTTCACCAAGTGATACCTCTGTTCTTTCGCCTGTTTCCATATTTTTAAGCATTGCCTTATTCTCTGCAATCTCGTTATCGCCGATTACAATGCTAAACTTAGCACCAATTTTATCAGCGTACTTCATCTGTGCTCTTAGACTTCTGCCTACAATGTCACACTCTACATTAATCATAGCCTCTCTAACCTCTTTAGTAAGGTTAAATGCCTTTTTCTGTGCCTCGTCACCCATAGAAGCTATGTATAAATCACAGGTATTAGGTGCAGGAATTTTAATTCCTTGCTCATCCATAAGTGCAAGCAAACGCTCCATACCTAAGCCAAAGCCAAGTGAAGGTGTGTGTTGACCACCGATTTCTTCAACAAGTCCGTCATATCTGCCACCACCACATACAGTGCCTTGTGAGCCTAGCTTTGTTGTAACAAATTCAAAAACTGTCTTTGTGTAGTAGTCAAGTCCACGAACAATCTGAGGATTTACAACATATGGGATTTCAGCACTGTCAAGGTAAGATTTTACCTTTGTAAAGTGATCGCTACACTCGTCGCATAGATAATCAAGAACAACAGGTGCATTCTTTGCAATCTCTGAGCATACAGGACTCTTACAATCAAGTATTCTCATAGGATTTTTCTCTAGTCTTGAAAGACAGGTTTCGCATAGCTCGCTCTTAGAGCTTTCAAAGTAAGCCTTTAAAGCCTCGTGATATTTTGCACGACAGGTTGGACAACCTATTGAGTTAATCTCAAGCTGTAAATCAGTTATACCAAGTCTGTCAAATAGGGTAGAGGCAAGGCTGATGATTTCTGCATCAGCAGCAGGGTTAGCTGTACCAAAAAGCTCAACACCAAACTGGTGGAATTCTCTGTAACGGTTAGCCTGCTTTTTTTCATATCTGTAGCAAGAATCAAAGTAATATGTCTTTATTGGTAAACCGTCATTATATATAGCATGCTCAAGCATAGCTCTTGCAGCACCTGCTGTACCCTCAGGGCGAAGTGTTATAGATGTACCACCCTTTGTATTAAATGTGTACATTTCTTTCTGTACAACATCAGTTGTATCGCCAACACCACGCTGGAAAAGCTCTGTATGCTCAAAAACAGGTGTTCTGATTTCTTTAAATCCGTAAGCAGCTGCCTCGCTTCTCATAATTTCTTCAATAAACTGCCACTTGTGGCTGTCCTTTGGCAGAACGTCCTCTGCACCATACACCTTTTTAGTAATAAGTGCCATTTTTAATTCCTCCGTTTATATGAAATAAAATTTTTATTTGTTTATCTATGTATATACATTCTGGTCATATCAGGTTCACCATCGCCCTGTACCATACAAAGAAATTCCCAACCATATCTTTCATAAAAGCCTTCGTGGTCTGTAACAAGATATATTGGTGTTATACCCTTTGATTTCATATCCGAAACTACCATATCAAGAAGCTTACCTGCAATTCCTTTGTTGCGATATTCTTCCTCAGTATATACAGCACAAACATTAGGTGTTAAATCCTTTCTGTCGTGAAAGTCGTTTTCAATTACACCTAATCCACCAACTATTTTATCTCCGTCTAAGCAAAGATACCAACCATATTCGGTGCGTTTACTAAGGTATTCTTCCATACATTCAAGATAAGCCTCCTCAGGAACACCCCATTTGCTGTTAAACCATTTAGCAGCTTCAAGCTTTTTGTCAGGAATATCTCTTAACGCAATATAATTAAATTCACTCATAAATAAAAACCTCTAATTTATTTTTTATTTTTGTGTTAACTAAAAATTATATAAAATAGGGGTAGAGCCAAAGTCTACCCCTACCAATTTTCTATTTTACTATAATATCATAAAAGTTACAAGATATTTGAAATATTATTTAACGATATTTCTCCAGTCAAGGTCGCCACGCTCAAGACCGTGGATAAGCATTTCTGCTGTTGCAATATTTGTAGCTACAGGAATGTTGTGCATATCACAAAGTCTTAGTAAGTTCATATCATTAGGCTCCTGAGGCTTTGGATTAAGAGGGTCTCTGAAAAACAGAAGCATATCAATCTCGTTGCAAGCAATTCTTGCAGCAATTTGCTGGTCACCACCCTGTGTACCACTTAAAAATCTTTGAATCTCTAAGCCTGTAGCTTCAGAAACAAGCTTACCTGTTGTACCGGTAGAGCAAAGTGAATATCTGCTTAAAATACCACAGTAAGCAATGCAGAACTGTACCATTAATTCTTTTTTCTCGTCGTGTGCGATTATGGCAATTTTCATCATAAATCCTTCTTTCTAATAGTATTGGGTAAAATGTAATGGGCTTATGATATTAGTAGTGGAATATTTTCTCCGTCAAGTCTTGCTGCTATTCTGTCTATAGCCTCAAGTGCTGTACAACGTTTTTTGTAGGCTAAGCCTTTTTGAATAGATGCTACTACTTGTCTGTTTTCTGTTATTATGCCAATAAGCTGTATGCCCGACTCATCAATAATAGCATCAAGGTCAGGGTAAAAGGCAAGCTCCTTAAACATAGCTCTTGAAAATCTATTAATAATTAGTCTTATGTTCTCTTTACCAATTTCAGTGAGCTTTTTTCGTACATTTACACAGCCACGCAAGCTGGTAGGCTCTGTGTTGGCTATTACAAGACACATATCAGCAGGTAAAACGGCAGTGTCAAAGCCTTTGCCTACACCAGCAGGTGAGTCTATAATAATGTAATCGTATTTATCCTTCACATTGTCAGTAAATTGTTTTAATATAGCAGGGCTAAGCTCGTCCTCTGCGTTTTGTGGTGCAGGTATAAGGCTTAGGCCTTCGATATGGTTGCATGGATAAATTATTTGCTCAGCTGTGCAATTACCACACACAGCGTCAGCAATATCGAACACCAAGCTTTTACTGATGCCCATCATAATATCCAACCCACGCATACCGGAGTCACAGTCAATTAATAAAACCTTATGTCCTCTTTTAACCAATGCTGTACCCAGCGTAACGCACACAGTAGATTTACCGGTACCGCCTTTACCTGATGCAACAGAAATAATTTTGCCCATAAAAACGCCTTTCATAAAAATTGTAACAGAAAGCAGACTGTTACCCACATTGTTATGAGTTTATTTTAACAGAAATATCCCTATAAGTCAAATGGATTTTAAGTGTTTTTTTGAGTAACTTGCACACTTTTTTTAGACTGGTATTTTTTCAACATAAAATAAAATTACGTTGATATTTATTAAAGATAAAATTTTTGGTTTAGGGTTTAAAAAGAAGAGATTTTTTGGTATAATATCGTGTAAGAGTAAATTTGTACTATTAAAAAACTTATAGAAAGAGGAAACAAAATGGATAATAAAACTGTTCGTACCAGATTTGCACCTAGTCCTACAGGTTTTATGCATATAGGCAATTTAAGAACTGCACTGTATGAATACCTTGTAGCAAAAAGTCAGGGTGGAGATTTTGTACTTAGAATTGAAGATACAGACAGAGAAAGATATGTAGAGGGTGCTGTTGATATAATTTACAACACACTTAAAACAGCAGGACTAAAGCACGATGAAGGTCCTGATAATCCAGGCGAATTTGGTCCATACGTACAAAGTGAAAGACTTAATATGTATAAGCCATATGCTGAACAGCTTATAGAGCAGGGCAAGGCTTACCGTTGCTTCTGTACAAAGGAGCGTTTAGATAGCCTGAACGAAGATAGCATTGGTGGTGGATACGACAGACACTGTCGTGATTTACCACAGGAGGAAATTGACAGACTTCTTGCAGAGGGCGTACCATATGTAATAAGACAGAAAATGCCTCTAGAGGGTAGCACAACCTTTACAGATGCTGTGTTTGGCGAAATTACAGTGGATAACAGCGAGCTTCAGGATCAGATTCTTATTAAAACAGATGGCTTCCCAACATATAATTTTGCAAATGTAATAGATGACCATACAATGAACATAACACACGTTGTTCGTGGCTGTGAGTATTTAAGCTCAACACCTAAGTATAATCTTCTTTACGAGGCTTTCGGTTGGGAAATTCCAACATATATACACCTACCACTTATTATGGGTAAGGACGAAGAGGGTAATGTTGCTAAGCTTTCAAAAAGACACGGTTCAACAGGCTTTGAGGATTTAATAAACGAGGGCTATTTACCACAGGCTATTATTAACTATGTTGCTTTATTAGGCTGGTGTCCTACCGATAATCAAGAGATGTTTACACCTGACGAGCTTATTAAGGCTTTCAATATCAGTGGTATAAGCAAATCACCATCAATTTTTGACTATGCTAAGCTAGAGTGGTTCAACGGCGAGTACATTCGTGCAATGTCAGCTGAAGAATTTACAAGCTATGCAATGCCTTACTATAAGCAAGCTATAACAGAGAAAGAGCTTGACTGGAGCAAGGTTACAGAAATTCTTCATCAGCGTGTAACAAAGTTTAATCAGATACCAGAAATGATAGATTTCTTGAATGTATTGCCTGAATATGAAAATGATATGTTCATAAACAAAAAGAGTAAAACAAATCTTGAAAATGCACCTGTTATGCTAAAGGCTGTAACAGATAAGCTTACAGCAATGGAAAGCTGGGATAAAGACAGTATTCACGATTGTCTTATTAATCTTGCAACAGAGCTTGAAGTAAAGAATGGTACTGTTATGTGGCCAGCAAGAATTGCTGTTGCAGGTAAAAAGGTTACACCAGGTGGTGCTGTTGAAATTCTTGATATTCTTGGCAGAGAAGAGTCACTAAGAAGACTTAATATCGGTCTTGAAAAATTAGGATTATAAATTATTAAGTAAGGGGATAAGAGCAATGGCAGATGAAATAAAAGAAGAAAAAGTAAGTAACTGCAATTTTATACACGACTTTATTGACGAGGATATTGCAGAGGGTGGACAGTATGAGGGTAAAACTGTGCATACTCGTTTCCCACCAGAGCCAAACGGTTATTTGCATATAGGCCACGCAAAGGCTATTTGTATAGACTTTGGTACAGCTGAAAAATATAATGGTATGTGCAACCTTAGAATGGACGATACAAACCCTACAAAGGAAGATGTAGAGTATGTAGACGCAATTAAAGAGGATATAAGCTGGCTTGGCTTTAAGTGGGATGACAGATTCTATTATGCTTCTCAGTACTTCCCAAAGATGTACGAAAGTGCAGTAGAGCTTATCAAAAAAGGCTTAGCTTATGTATGTGAGCTTAATGCTGAGGAAATGAGAGCACACCGTGGCGATCTTTCAACACCTGCAACAAGCCCATACCGTGACAGACCTATTGAAGAAAGCCTTGATTTGTTCGAGAGAATGAAGAATGGTGAATTTGAAGACGGTAAAATGACATTGCGTGCAAAAATTGACCTTGCATCAGGTAACTTTAATATGCGTGACCCTGTTATTTACAGAATTAATCGCATAAAACACCATCGCACAGGTAATGAATGGTGCATTTACCCAATGTACGACTTTGCACATCCTATAGAGGATGCAATGGAGGGTATTACACATTCACTTTGCTCACTTGAGTTTGAGGATCATCGCCCACTATATGATTGGGTAATAAATAATGTTACACTACCTGCAAAGCCAAGACAGATAGAATTTGCAAGACTTGGTATAAACAACACAGTAATGAGTAAGAGAAAGCTTCGTACTCTTGTTGAGGATGGCTATGTGAACGGTTGGGATGACCCTAGAATGCCAACTCTTTGTGGTTTAAGAAGACGTGGCTACACACCAATGTCAATCCGTAATTTCTGCGAGAGAATAGGTGTTTCTAAGGTTAATTCAATAGTTGATTATGGTTTCCTAGAGTATTGCTTGCGTGAGGATTTAAACGAAACTGCACAGCGTGTAATGACAGTTTTAAACCCAATAAAGCTTATCATAACAAACTACCCAGAGGGACAGTCAGAAACATTTAAGGTAGAGAATAATCCAAATCGCCCAGAAGACGGTGAAAGAGAGATTACATTTACAAGAGAATGTTATATCGAGGCTGAGGACTTTATGGAAGAGCCAGCTAAGAAGTATTTCAGACTATTCCCTGGTAACGAGGTAAGATTAAAGTCTGCTTATGTTGTAAAGTGTACAGGCTGTAAAAAGGACGAAAACGGCAACGTAACAGAGGTTTATGCCGAGTATGACCCTGAAACAAGTGGAGGAAACACACCTGACGGCAGAAGAATTAAAGCAACTATCCATTGGGTAGATGCTAACAACTGTGCAGATGCAGAGGTAAGACTATACGATAACCTATTTACAGTACCAGACCCTGACACAGGCGACAGAAACTTCCTTGATTATATTAACCCTGAATCATTAAAGATTCTTAAAAACTGCAAAACAGAAAAGTCTATTGCAGATTTACTACCACCTGCTTCATTCCAGTTTATGCGTTTAGGCTATTTCTGCCTAGATAACAAAGACTCAAAGCCAGGTGCACCTGTATTCAACCGTAGTGTTTCACTAAAGGGTAGCTATAAGCCTTGATAAATAAATATTTCAAATACTAAATAATTAACACCACAGAAGTATAAATTTATAACACTTCTGTGGTGTTTTCTATTCTCTATGTAGCTATATAAGAAATAGTATAATGCTGTTTTGTAATACATTGACAAAAAACAGAAATATGTTAAAATACAATTAATAGGAATAATACTAGGAGTTGTTGCCAATGAAGTAATAAATTTTTGAGGGATTTATATAAACATAATTAACTTGAGAGGTGTAAAAAAATGAGGAAAGTAATTTCAGTTTTATTAACAATTACAATGCTTTTATGCATTATAGCTTCAGTTCCGTTCAGTGCGTCAGCAGCAACAACCAACAAGGTAGAAAGTGGTTTTTCTTATGATGACAGTCAGGGTACTTGGATATACGAGCTTATAAACGATAGTACAGCGACTAGAATTAGCTACTATATAGGAACCGAAACCGAGATTAAAATACCTGCTATAATACCTCATAAAACATCTGACAAAACAACTGATTTACCTGTAATAGAAATAGGTAATGGTGTAACTGGTGATCTGTTTGAAGAGGTTGATGATACTCTAACTAAGGTAATAATCCCAGATGGTGTAAAAGTTATTGGTACTAATACATTTTCTCATTGTTATAACTTAAAAGAGGTAAATATGCCAAAGGCTTTAGAAGTTATTGGTAACTATGCATTTTATTGTTGCTATAGCTTAACAAGCATAACACTTCCAGATGGATTAAGAACTATTGGTAATTATGCGTTTAATGATTGTTCTGCTTTAACAAATGTAACACTTTCAGATGGATTAAAAACGATTGGGAATTATGCATTTTGGAGTTGTAATGCATTTACTGACATAACAATTCCAGATAGCGTAACAAGTATTGGTGAAAATGCATTTTATGCTTGTACTGCTTTAACCAGCGTAACACTTCCAAATAATATAAAGACTATTCCTAAAAGTATGTTTGCTGGTTGTGCTTTAACCAGTATAACAATTCCAGAAAGTGTAACATCTATTGGTGGATGGGCATTTAGTACTTGTAGAAGTTTAACCAGCATAACAATCCCAGATAAAGTGACAAAAATTGAAAACGGTACATTTTATAATTGTAATTCTTTAACCAACGTAATACTTCCAGATAGCTTAACTACAATTGATTCCAACGCATTTTATAAGTGTAGTAGTTTAACTGATATAACACTTCCTGATAGTTTAACTACTATTGGTTACGAAGCATTTTATGGCTGCAAAGCCTTTACAGATGTAATAATCCCAGAGAGTGTTACAACAATTGGTTACAGTGCATTTTATGGTTGCAGTAGTTTAACCAGCATAACAATCCCAGATAGTGTTACATCTATTGCTAATTCTACGTTTCGTTGGTGTGGTGCTTTAACCGGTATAACAATCCCAGATAGTGTTACATCTATTGGTATTGGTGCTTTTGAAAATTGTAGTAAACTTAGTGATGTATATTACACAGGCAGTGAAGATGATTGGAATGATATATCAATAAGTAGTATTAACAACAAATACCTTACAAATGCAACTATACATTTTAATTACAGCAAGCCAATAGCTGGCGATGTAACTGGTGACGGAGAGGTTGCTGTAAATGATGTTATTTATGTGCTTAAATACGTAGTTGGCAATGTAGAATTAACAAAAGAACAGTTTGCAAAAGCTGATTTAAGTGGCGACGGTAAAATAACAATAGTAGACGCAATTATGGTTCAAAGATTTGTTCTTAATATGGTTTAACTTACATTATTTATAAATAAAATAAATATAACACCGTATAGATAGCATTGAATTGCTATCTATACGGTGTTTTTTACCAATACGTCCTGTAAATTTAACGTCAAACGAAAATAATTTAAATTAAAACATAAACAAATTAACTTTTAATGAAAAATATTTAATGTTTTTCATTAAAAATGTATTGACAAACGTTAATCTATCTGTTATACTAACATCATCAAAGCTGGCAATGATTAAAAAACATTATTAAAAATTAAAATTAAATTTGAATTTACGGGGGTAAACAAAATGAAATTAGCAAACAAAATGACATTGGTATTATCAAAAGTATTTGAGATTGTGCATTGGATAGGTGCAGGTGGTTCTTTGGTGCTATTTCTTTTCTCAATTTTTGCAAGAAAAGAATTTGGCTCTATGATGTTGACAAGTATTACAGAGGGTGGTGTTACTTTAACATCATACGGATTTGAGGTTAATTTCTTAACCGAAACTGGTGATATTAATATGATTGCTGTTACACTTTTCTTCTTGGGTGGTATTATAGGATTTGCTCTTATGGCTATGATATTCCGTAATATTAACCTGATTATGAAAACAATAAATGGTAAAAATAAGCGTACAACAAGTACTTCACCATTCCAAGAGGATGTTATTCGTATGGTAAAAGAAATTGGAATATTCTCAATAGCTATTCCTGTTGTTGGTTTTCTTATCAGTGTTATCACTTGTGCTGCATCTATAATTAGTGGTTTAGGTGGAGCAGAAATGGCTTTAAACTTTGACGGATTTGTTTTAGGTATGATTTGTCTTTCTTTAACAAATATTTTCGTATATGGTGCAAACCTTGAAAAAGAAGTTGACGGTTTAGTATAAAGGGGGGCTTTAGTTATGGGTAAAATTGTTCTTCGTTTAGATCGTATGATGGTTGAACGCAAAATCTCTTTGAATGAGCTTGCTGAAAAGGTAGGTATCTCAAACGTTAACCTGTCTAAAATAAAAAACAACAAGGTAACTGCTATAAGATTTTCAACCCTTGCTGCTATTTGTGAGGTGCTTGAATGTGAAGCAGGTGATATTCTTGAATTTGAAAAAGATTAAAACATTATTTAATGCTACAATGGTGTATAAAAACAGGCAACTAATTGAAGTTGCCTGTTTTTCGCTTTTCTTATTTTCGGGTTATCCCAACTATTGACATAGAGCCAGTCTTTCTGGTTTGTTTTAACTGTACAAAAAGAAAAGCCTTTAACCGATGGTTAAAGGCTTTTGGCTGCGGAACTAGGATTCGAACCCAGACAAACAGAGTCAGAGTCTGCTGTGCTACCCTTACACAATTCCGCAATGTTTAATTTGTTTTTCGCTGTCTCTCAACAACAATATTTATTATATACGTTTTTTCAAAAAAGTCAACACCTTTTTTAAAAAAAATTAAAAAAATTTCAAAAATTTTTTTAGACACTATATTTTTGCCGTTTAACGGATATAAAGCCTACAGATATTTACATTTATAAGCAAATTATGTTAAAATAACATTTGAATATTATTAAACTAAGCGTAGAAGGTAATATGCTTTATCTTGTTTTTATTAATGCTTAGTATAAAAAGGAAATGATGTTTTGAAATCTGATTTTTTAAAGGGGATTTACCACGGAATACCTATTGCTCTTGGATATTTGTCAGTTTCTTTTGGTTTTGGAATACTGGCTGTAAAATCAGGGCTTTCTATTTTATCTGCTGCTATTATTTCTGTTACGAATTTAACATCAGCAGGGCAGGTGGCAGGTGTTGGAATAATTGCTTCTGGTGGAACAATTATGGAAATGATACTTACCCAGCTGATAATAAATATTCGTTATGCGTTAATGGCGTTGTCGTTGTCGCAAAAGCTGGATAGCTCTTTCACAACACCAAAAAGGCTTATAGCCTCTTATGGTATAACAGATGAAATTTTTGCAGTTGCATCATCTCAACCAAGACTCATTACTCCAGCTTATATGTATGGACTTATAGCTATATCGTTTCTTGGTTGGAGTAGTGGTACTATAATAGGTGCAGTGGCAGGCGAGTTTTTACCAGTGTCTATAACAAATGCTATGGGTATAGTGCTTTATGGTATGTTTTTAGCTATAATAATTCCACCAGCAAGAAAAGAACGAAGCGTACTGTTTGTGGTATCTGTTGCTGCTGGTTTAAGTATAATGTTCAAGTATTTATTACCTGCACTTTCAAGTGGATTTGCAATAATAATAAGTGCGTTAGTTGCCTCAGCGTTGGGTGCATTATTATTCCCTGTAGAGGATAAGGAGGCATAAGAATGAGTATTGCAATATATATAGCTGTTATGGCATTGGTTACATATTTTATAAGAATGATACCGTTTACAGTATTCAGAAAAAAGATTAAATCGAAATTTTTTAAAAGTCTGTTGTATTATATTCCGTATGCAGTTCTTAGTGCAATGACAATTCCTGCTATTTTCTATTGTACAGGAGATATAATAACCTCTATTGCAGGAACAATTGTTGCAGTAGTTTTGGCATATTTCAATATGCCTTTAATTGTAGTAGCATTAGCAGCTTCAGGTACAGCGTTTTTAACAGGCTTTATAATAGGTTTATAAATATTATAGGTGTGCTATGGTACGATTAATAAAATCAAATGAACTTGAAAAGCTTCTTGAATTATATACTCACTTGCACGAGAAAGAAGTGCCTGAAATCACAGAGAATATAACGTCAGCGTGGGAGCAGATATGCAATGACAATAATCATAATATAATTGTATTTGAAAAAGACGGTAAGCTGGTTTCTTCTTGCGTATGTGTTATTATACCTAATCTTACAAGAGGGATAAGACCATATGCTTTTGTTGAAAATGTGGTAACTCACAAAAATTACAGAGGTAAGGGTTATGCCACAGAATGTCTTAATTTTGCAAGAGAAATTGCAAAGCAGATGAATTGTTATAAAATGATGTTGCTTACAGGCTCTAAAAATTCTTCAACGCTTGATTTTTATAAAAAAGCAGGCTATAACTGCAACGATAAAACAGCATTTATACAGTGGATATAGTGCATTAAAATAAATATACTTACGAGGTTTACTTTATCACTGTTTTATGCTAAAATCTTAACTAGATTTATTAGTAAGGTGTAGTCTTAGCCTATACTATGGCTGAGCTGAAAATAAAGGTGAATATTATGGAAAATAAGAGAATCGTTATAAAGGTAGGTACATCTACATTAACATATGAAAATGGTAAGTTAAATTTACGCAGAATACAACAGCTGTGCAGAGTTTTAAGCGATTTGCAAAATGCAGGTAATCAGATAGTATTAGTAAGTTCAGGTGCTGTTGGTGTAGGTATTGGTAAGCTAGGATTAAAAGAACGCCCAACCTCAACTCCAGAAAGACAGGCTTTAGCTGCTGTTGGACAGTGTGAGCTTATGTTTATGTACGATAAAATCTTCGGTGAGTACAATAATACTGTTGCACAGGTGTTGCTTACAAGAGATGTAATTGATGATCCTATATTAAGAACAAATGCACTTAATACATTCAAAACGCTAATAGATATGTCTATTATACCAATAGTAAATGAAAACGATACAGTTGCAACCGACGAAATAGAGGGGGCAAACTTCGGTGATAATGATATGCTTTCAGCATTAGTTGCAAAGGTTGTTGATGCTGATTTACTGGTTATTCTTACAGATATAGATGGTTTGTTTGAAACAAATCCACGAGAAGATCCATATGCAAAGCTTTTAAAGCGTGTGCCAAAGATTACTGACGAAATAAAGCATATGGCAGGTGGTACAGGCTCAAATCGTGGTACAGGTGGAATGACATCTAAAATTTTAGCAGCAGAGGTAGCTACAAATGCAGGCATAGAATGTTGCATATTAAATGGTAGCGATCCGAAGAATTTGTATGACTTAATAGAGGGTCATAATCCTGGTACTGTTTTTGAGGCACAGAGTAGTAATTAAAGGAACGAATATAAAAACGAGGTTAAGCTAATCGCTTTAACCTCGTTTTTTTATCTACACAAGCTTTTCACGCATTTTCTCAAGTATCTTTTTTTCTTTGCGAGATACCTGTACCTGTGACATATTGAGAATTTTACCCGTTTCGCTTTGAGTTTTGTTTTTGAAAAATCTAAGTGTTATTATCTCCCTGTCTACAAAATCAAGCTCACCTATAATTTGTCTTAAAGCCATAAGCTCTGTTAGCTTTTCTTCGGGAGGTTGAATTGGTATATCAAGCTGTTTTTCTCCGTCATCATTGTCACAGGTGAGGGAGAGAGGCTGTGACGATGCGTTTATGGCTTCGGCTATCTGGTTAGGCTCTAACTGCATAATTTCTGCAAGCTGATTTACGGTAGGTTCATATCCGTTTTTATCCTGAAACTCCTTTATAACACGGTTGATTTTCATAGATAGCTCCTTTAAACCACGGCTTACCTTTACTGTGCCTCCATCTCTGAAAAGTCTGCGTATTTCTCCAAGTATAACAGGTACTGCATAGGTAGAAAAGCATAAGCCACGCTCGACCTCGAAATTATCAACTGCCTTTACAAGTCCTACACAGCCAGCACTGTATAAATCGTCATATTCTATACCCTTGCTCTTAAAGCGTACAGCACACGAATGTACTAAGCCAAGGTTATTTTCGATAAATTCATTTCTATTCATATCAGCCTCGTGAAGAGAGTCGAGGTATTATGTATTTTTCCATTGTTACAGTAGTACCCTTATTAGGCTTTGAAACTACCTTAACCTTGTCCATAAAGCTCTGCATAACAGCAAAGCCTAATCCGGCACGCTCGTTACCACCAGTTGTAAACATAGGCTCCATAGCCTGTGTTATATTTTCTATTCCAACACCCTTGTCTTTTACCTGAATAATAACATTTCCGTTGTCTGTAATTTGAACCTTTATTGTAACTGTTCCTATAGTATTGCTGTAGCCGTGAACAATAGCATTTGTTACTGCCTCAGATACAGCTGTTTTTATATCAGAAAGCTCAGCAACAGTAGGGTCAAGCTGTACTATAAAGCTTGCTACAGCACTTCTTGCAAAGGCTTCGTTACAGCTTTTGCTGTCAAACATAACTTTCATTTCGTTTACAATATTCATTTTATAGCTTCCTTTCCTTTGTACTCAAGAACCCCCAATGAACCAATACCCGACAAATCCATAAGTCTTTTTAAATGTGGTGGTATATTGCAAACCAGCACAGTACCACCAATTAGCTTCATAAGTCGGTATCTGCCCATTATTAACCCAATACCAGAGCTGTCCATAAATTGTACAGCAGAGAAATCAAGTCTTAAAACAGAGGGATGATTTTTCTCTATAAGTGCATCAATTTCTTTTCGCATTTCACGTGCAGTATGATGATCGATATCACCAACTAGCATAGCTATTAAATCGCCCTGTGTGGTTATAGCCTGTACATACATTTTTATCATTCCTTTACAATGTTTTATAATCAGGGATAAAAAATCCCCTGCATAACGCAGAGGATTTTTAAAATTTATTTTAATGTGTAAATTGGGATTTATCGAGCTACGCACAAACTAAACAGCACAAACCAGTTACCCTAACATTACTCACTATATACACAATTGGTATGATTAGGCGTGGGGGATTCCATAAGGGGGCTTGACCCCCTTTGGTCGTTCA
>JAXJUF010000018.1:0-5965 GCA_036309185.1 Acutalibacteraceae bacterium | reverse complement strand
TAACTTTCCGGTAGAAACTTTTTCTGGTAAAGGAAAAATTGAGGAGATAGAGGTTTCTTGTATTGAACCATATAGTCAAGTAATGTTCCATTTGGGATATGAATTTGATGAAAATGATGTACATGATGTGAAGCTATTGTGCGAGACATTTCATATCGAAATTCCAAATGAGTATAGATAACTGTAAATTCCAATTTAAGGAGATGATTCTATGTGGAAGAAATTATATGATGAAGCAGTTAGGGTTCAGAATGGCAGAACAGTTTCTCCGTTTATAGAAGCAGGTGGTGTTGACGCTGCTATTCTTACAAAACAAGGCAACATTTATGTTGGTGTGTGTATAGACACAGCCTCAACACTTGGAATGTGTGCAGAAAGAAACGCTATTGCCAATATGATTACAAATGGTGAAAGCCAGATTGATAAGGTTGTAGCAGTAACTCCAGATGGCAGTGTTGGTTCTCCTTGTGGTGCGTGCCGAGAATATATGATGCAGTTAGATAAGGATAGTGGAGAAATAGAAATCCTCCTTGATCTTAAAACTGAAAAAACAATAAAGCTTAAAGAGTTTATACCTGATTGGTGGGGTCATTATAGATTTAGAGAATAATTGAACAAAGTCAAATTTATGAAAGAAATATTAAATATCAAAGGTGATATAAAATGAACATATCAACATTATGTGATAAAATAGATTTACAGCCTGATATCAGAAAGCAGGTTTTATCCTTTGTTGAAAGCTTTGATTTTCAAGTTGTAGATGAAATTCAAAAAGGCTATTTTATCTATCAGAATATGAATGACGCACTTGCTCGTACTCAGGCTCTTCTTGGGGAAGATACAGACGGTATCAAAATTCTTGCCTGTATGCTAAGAGCTTCTTTGAATGCCTATGAGGTTTATAAGAAAAAGGGAATTTCTGATGAAATATATTTTGACACGATGAAGTGCTTTCCTCGTTTTATTGATGAAACCTACAAAATAACAGGCAAGCTTTGCTTTGACCGTTATTGGTGGACAACCCGACAGGCAGGATGTCATTTGTTCAGAATTGGTGAGCTGGAATATGAGATTAAACACTTAGAAAATGATGTTGTTATTGGTATACATATTCCGTCAGATGTGGACTTTTCACCTCTTGCTGTTGAAAAATCCTTACAAGAGGCGTATAAGTTTTTTACAAAATATTTTTCTTCATTAACTAGTCCAGAATATCGTTGCCATTCGTGGCTTTTAGATAGTCAGTTAAAAAATATGCTTCGTAAAGATTCAAATATTATAAACTTTCAAAACAGATTTGAAATCTTTGATGAGGGTGAAACAGGAACAGATTTTATTGAATGGCTATATAACACAAAAACAAGCGATTATAATACTTTACCTGAGGACACTTCTTTGCAGATTAAAATGAAACAGCATTTGCTTGCAGGTGGTGTAATCAGGAACGCTTATGGCAGAATAAAAGCATAAACAGAACACCCGACAAAGCAGAGTATAAATCATGTTTGTCGGGTGTTTTTGATTTAGATATACATATAGCTAACTATATCTACTTTGTTTTGCTATTCTTAAGCTTTCTATATGCGTTAGGTGTTGAGCCATATTTGGCTGTAAAGCTTCGTGTGAAGTAGGGTAGGTTACTAAAGCCAGTTTCCTCAGCAATTTCTGTTATAGTAAGCTTTGTGTTTATCAGCTTTTCGCTTGCTATATCTAACCTATAGTTTATAACATACTGAATAAAGCTTGTACCAGTAAGCTCGTGAAATAGCTTTGAAAAGTAGTTTGGCGAATAATTTATAAGCGATGAGGCGTTTTCTACAGTCAGCTTTTCAGAGTAATGTGTGTGAACATACATAAGTACCTCTTTGATTTTGTTGTAATTACTCTCAAGCTTCAATGACGAATCGCTTGTTTCTGTACAGAATTTATTTATGTGATGAATAATAGCGTAAAGATTTGATTTTACCATAAGCTCATCGCCAGAAAATTTTTGCTTTCGATTATCTATAAGATACTTAATATGTGGCGTTATAAGATCTGAAAGAGGTTCGTTGTCTTTAATATAAACAGGAACAGTCTTTGTATGCTCATAAATGGGCTTTAGAAAATTTATGTAGCAGTAGCTTGTATCGCTTTCAAGCAGATTGAAGTCAAAAATGATATTGAAATATTCCATATGCTGGTTATCAAGCTGTTCGATTGAGTGGAGCGTTTCGGGTTGAATAAGGATAATATCTCCTTCGCATAAATTATATTTTGATCTCTGTACGGTGACTGTTCCGTGACCATTTACAACATAAATTATCTCCATTTCCTTATGCCAATGTACAGGGAAGCTTTGTATATATTCAGGTAGCTGACCTCGGTAAACCATATAAGGGAATGTAAGCTTGCCGTGTACCTTTGTTTCATGTAAAATGTTTTCCATAAATATCACCATATTAGTTTTGTGTAAAAATCGTGTTAGAATACTATAAGCATTATATATCTGAAGAGTGTATAATGCAAGTGGTGGTGATGATTATGAATATATCAGCTATTGAGCATAAATGTAATTCTGCGTTTTGCTATGCTCTTGATGATAATGAGCTTGTGATAACACTTCGCACAGGTAAGGAGATTACTTCTGCCTGCATTATATGTGAAGACCCATACATAAATGGTATATCTGGCAGAGTCCCTTGGTTTGGCAAGGAAGAGGAAATTACAGCTAAGATTGAGCTTGAACATCATTTGCTGTGGAAAATTAAAATCAAACCAAGCTTTAAACGATTGCAGTATTATTTTAAAATACAAGCTAGTGATGAAGTAGCTGAAATTTATGAAAACAGAGTTGTATTACAAAATGAGGTTGCAAATAAAAAATATTCTAAGCAGTATTTTAAATTCCCTTGGCTGAATAGTGCTGATGTTGTAAATCCTCCACACTGGGTTAAGGATATAGTATGGTATCAGATTATGCCAGACCGTTTTTGCAGAGGTGCAGGCTGTAAAGACTCTGAGGAATTCAAACCTTGGAACGATACTGCTGATATGACATACGCTGATTTTTTCGGGGGTAATATAAATGGTATAACCGAAAAGCTCGACTATATAAAAGAGCTTGGCTTTACAGGAATATACCTTACACCGGTTTTCAAAGCAACTACTAATCACAAATACAACCCGACTGATTACTTACAGATAGACCTTGATTTTGGTACAGAGACTGATTTGATAAATCTTGTAAAGCAAGCTCATAAAAAGGGAATAAGAGTTATGCTTGACGCTGTGTTTAATCATTGTGCTACTGATTTCTTTGCATGGGTAGATGTTCTTGAAAACGGTAAAAACTCTGATTACTTCAACTGGTTCTTTATCAATAGTGAGAGCTTTTATACTGACGATATAAAAACTAAGGATGGCAGATATTACTCATTTGCTTTTGAAGCGAATATGCCTAAGCTCAACACAAATAACGATGAAGTAATTAAATACTTTACGGATGTGTGTACTGAGTGGATTAAACGCTTTGATATTGACGGAATACGATTTGATGTGGGAAATGAAATTTCTCACTATTTTATAAAGCACTTATACAATCAGCTAAAAGCAATAAAGCCTGATATTTTTCTTTTGGGAGAAATCTGGCACGAGTCATCAGCATGGTTACAGGGCGATGAGTATGATTCTGTAATGAACTATCCGTTTTATAACTGTCTGAATGATTTCTGGGCTGAGAAAACTATGGACTCAAAAGCTTTGATGTATAGTATCAATAGCTGTTTGTCGATGTATAGAGAGCAAACCATAAAGGTACTGTTCAACTTTTTAGATACTCACGATACCCAAAGAGTGATAGAAACCTGCGAAGATGTTGATGTGCTTTTGCAAAAGATTACTATACTAATGACAATGCCAGGTTCACCTTGTGTGTATTATGGAACAGAAATAGCTATGCCAGGCAAGTGTAATCCTTACAACAGAAGCCCTATGCCTTGGGATGAAATTTTAGCAGGAAAGTATAGTACTGTTTCTGATGAATTTAAAAAGATTATTGAAATACGAAAAATTTACAGTCAACTAAAGAGCACAGATGTTGAGTGGATACATAACGAGAAGTATCCACGACTTATAGGCTACAAAAGAGCCTCTGTAGCAGAAAAAGAAATAATAAATGTTATTATCAACGCTGAAAAGATAGCTATTGATTTTAATGTAAAAGGAAAAATCATTTATTCAAAACACTATAACAACAACTGCTTGTTGCCAAAAGGAATAATTATTTACAAGGAGTGCAAGAAATGAAAGCTTTAACAGTTAACGAAAAGGAATATTCAATTATCAGATTGCTTGGCAAAGGAAAGGGTGGCTATTCCTACCTTACAGAAAAGGACGGAAAGCAGTATGTATTAAAGCAGATACATCACGAGCCTTGTGCCTATTATACCTTTGGCAACAAAATAGAGGCCGAAAACCACAACTACAAACGACTTCTTAATGCTGGTATCAGAATACCAGAGATGATAGAAATAGACATTGAAAACGAGCGAATTTTAAAGGAGTACATAGACGGCGATACAATTTTTGATATGGTAAAAAACGATGTATCAGTTGAGCCTTATATGGAGCAAATCCGTGAAATGGCAGAAACAGCCAAAAAATCAGGGCTTAATATTGACTATTTCCCAACTAATTTTGTAGTACAAAACGGTTTGATATACTATATTGATTACGAATGTAACGAATATATGGAGGAGTGGAGTTTTGAAAACTGGGGTATTAAGTATTGGTCAAAGACACCAGAGTTTATAGAGTATATCAGCAAAAAGGATTGATAGCATTTTGAAAAACCATAACAGATGGTTTTGCTGTAAGCTTCTAATAAATCTAAACATATATAGAAAATCTCAGCATTAGTAGGTTATTACAAACACTACTTTTGCTGAGATTTTTCGACTTGAAATATTTACTCTGAACAAGTAAGAGATAGGTGATTCCATCCGTAAGCGTCAACCCAAGCACGCCTACCCATCCTTCTTTTAATGGGATATAATTCTCATTAAAAGGAGGATTTTTAAATATGGCGACAAGGAGAACTAAAGAGGAAAAGTTAAAATTAATAGCTGATTATGAAGCAAGTAGTCTATCTCTATCAGAATGGTGTGGTACCAATGGTATATCAAAATCAACATTCGCAGGATGGATTCGTAGTACAAAGTCTGATGTTAGAACACCTAAAAGTAAAGCAAAATTTGTAGAGGTTACAATTCCAGCAGAATTACAGGAGCACTCAGAACTACAATCGAAGAATACCACTGACATTACAGTTGAATATAAAGCCTTTAAGATTACAATTCCTACTAATGTTGATGTAAGAACACTAGAAAATATTTTAAAGGCGGTGCTACAAGCTGATGTTTGAATATAGTGATTACAAAATTATCCTCTGCTGTGGTGCTACTGATATGAGAAAAAGCATTAATGGTCTGTCAGAAATAGTTTGTGAGCAATTTCAGCTTGACCCAAGAGATAAAATAATTTTTGCTTTCTGTAATAACAATCGCAATCGCATAAAATTGCTTGTATGGGCAGATAACGGATTCTGGATTCATTTCAAAAGGATTGAAAGAGGTAGGGTTGTATGGCCTACAGAAGAGGCTGATGAAAAAACAATGATACTTGCGTATGATGACTTGAAAAATATAATCATCGCACCTGGAATTACACAGAAAATAAAACGCACTGAGGTATGGAAAAAGTGTTGATTTTACTAGGATTTTTGTGCTTTTTATGGTATAATAAATACATCAAAAAAGTGTGATTTAGGAGGATTTTAGGGTGAGTACAATCGAAGAATTGAGAGCTGAAGTTGAAGCTTTAAAATCCAAACTAAAAGAAAAAGATGAGAAAATCCAGTCACTTGAAAAAATGAACAACTGGTATATTGAGCAGTTGAAATTAAAAGCAAAAGAGAAATTTGGTG
>JAXJUF010000017.1:0-67553 GCA_036309185.1 Acutalibacteraceae bacterium | reverse complement strand
CCCCAACAATCTTTGCTTACTTTCTTTTGCAAGAAAGTAAGAGCTTAATGTAACCAATTTACGAAGTAAATTGATTGCAGCGGCTTGAGCACATAAAAAATAAAAATTTTATTATAAATCAATAATTTGTAAGAGTTTATATATTAAGGTCTATTATTAAAGTCTATTATTAAAGTACCTCAAAAATACAAACTTAGTTTTATTAAAAATTATTTGCACGCAATGTAAGCGTGAGCGACAGCTCACAACGACAAATTCCAATTTTAAGTAACAATTAATACAAAACAAAGCCTTTAAGCTTACAAAAGCAATAAGATTGACAGTAATATAAAGCAATGATATAATCAAACCTATTAAATAAAGATTATTGTAATAAATATTGAGATGTGAAGTTGATTATTAATAACATATGTATTTATATAAAGCTGTAAGCCAATAATTAATATTACATTTGAATTAAAGGAGATAATTATTATGAGAATATTCGAAAAAATTACAGACCTTATAGGTCGAACTCCTCTGTTAGAGCTTAAAAATTACGAAAGAGATAACAATATATCGGCAACAATTTTGGCTAAACTTGAATATTTTAATCCGGCAGGTAGTGTTAAGGATAGAGTTGCAAAGGCTATGCTTGATGATGCAGAAACAAAAGGTCTTTTGAATAATAACTCAGTAATTATTGAACCGACAAGTGGCAACACAGGTATTGGGCTTGCAGCAGTTGCATCATCAAGAGGATATAAAGTAATTCTTACAATGCCTGAAACTATGAGTATGGAACGTCGTAATTTGCTAAAGGCTTATGGGGCAGAATTGGTTCTTACTGAGGGTGCAAAGGGGATGAAGGGTGCAATAGAAAAAGCAGAAGAGCTTGCAAAGGAAATTCCTGATAGCTTTATTCCAAGCCAATTTACTAATCCAGCTAATCCTGAAGCTCATATTAAAACAACAGGCCCTGAAATTTGGGAGGATACAGACGGTAAGGTTGATATATTTGTTGCTGGTGTAGGTACAGGAGGTACAATTTCAGGTGTTGGAAAATATTTAAAGGAAAAGAACCCAGATATTAAGATTGTAGCTGTAGAACCAGCAGATTCACCTGTTTTATCAAAGGGTATTGCAGGTTCTCATAAAATTCAAGGCATAGGTGCTGGATTTGTACCTGAAACATTGGATACTGAAGTATATGATGAAATTATTGCAGTTGAAAGTGAAGATGCGTTTAAAACAGGCAGAATACTTGCAAAAAAAGAGGGTATACTTGTTGGTATTTCTTCTGGTGCAGCAGTGTTTGTAGCAACAGAGCTTGCAAAACGCCCTGAAAATAAGGGTAAAATAATAGTAGCACTTTTACCTGATACTGGTGAAAGATATCTTTCGACAGAGATGTTTCTAGGATAAATATCCTTATTATTAGAAAAAACACACCTTTTTTGATATATATCCAACAGTTAGACACTTTGGAGGTATATATCGAAAAAGGTGTGTTTCTTATATCTTAATAACTTGCCATTGCTCAATAAGCTTATCAAGAGAATAGATTGCATTTGCAGGAGAGGTAGATGGTAAACAAATTGCTTCACGGTTAATCGTGCTACGAATATATTTGTTGTAATATTTTTCAGCTGTTTTTCCGTTTACAAAAATTCTTTTTATATCTGCATAGCTAAGTATACAAGTTAAATCGTTTGGGATTACATTTTTAATAGAGCTATCTGAACTTCCTGTAATTTCGCAGGATGAAATTACATCCCATAATGCAATTTTTGAAGATAATAAAAAATTACGTTTGTCTTCGATTGTATTGGGGATAGGAGTATCGAAAATAGCTGAAAGAACCCTCCAAAACCTGTTTTGTGGATGAGCGTAAAAAAACATATGCTCTCTGGATTTAACAGAAGGGAAACTTCCTAGAATTAATATTTTTGAATTTTTATCATATATAGGTTCAATAGGATGGTTAATCATAATTCTTACCTCTGATTTTTAATAGGTTAAGTATATCATATAAAGACTTGTTTTAGAAATAAAAATAATTTACTACTTAATTTGACATAAGCTAATCTAAATGCTATAATAGCTAATGTGATTAGCTAAAAGAAAAATGGAGGTAGCTTTTATTGAGGGTAGGATTAGATAAGAATATAATTTTAGAAACTGCCGAAAAGCTTGCAAATGCTAAGGGTGTTTCTGGTGTTACGTTAAAGGCTTTGGCAGAAGAACTAGGTGTTAAACCACCGTCTTTGTATAAGCACATAAATGGATTAGATGAGCTTAACAAGGAGCTTATGCTTTATGGTTGGAAATCACTTGAAAAGGAAATATCAAGAGTAGCTATAGGTAAATCTAAGGATGATGCAATAACGGCAATATGCTATGCTTTTCGTGATTATGCATCATCACACCCAGGGGTTTTTGAGGCTATGCTATGGTACAATATGTATCAATCAGATGAACACCTTGAGGCTACATCGGGTACAGTTTCTATTTTGTTTCAAATTCTTGACGGTTACGACATTAAAGATGAGCAGAAGGTTCATATTGTACGTATGTTAAGAGGTTTTTTACAAGGGTTTTCGTCTGTAGAAATTCATGGTGGTTATGGGAACCCGATGTCGATAGGTGATAGCTTTGATTTTTCGATAAAAATTATACTTAATGGTATTCGCAATTTGCAGGGAGGAGAAAGTAAATGAAAAAGTTTTTAAAGAATATAAGTCCGTTTAATAATAAAACAGATATGCCAAATGTATTGTTTGTTATTAAAAAGATATTAGCCTTTTGGTTTTGTTACATAGCAGGATTATTTATTGCCGAGGGCTTTGCAATTTTATTGCATTTTGCAATGGGTAAAAATATGCTTGTTGGAGAAGTATTTGACGATAGAACTATACAGCTGATAATTTATTATGGATATATAGTGGTTATTGCTGTAGCACTTTTGTATTGGAAATTTATAGAGAAAAAGCCAATCTCTCAAATAGGCTGTAATAAAAAAATTGCTACCTATTTTATAGGTGCAGTAGTTGGAGTTCTTATTTTGTTGATATCTGTTATTGCTGTAGTAATTACAGGAAGTATTGAATATCACGGAATATTTGATAATATTAATGTTCCTGTTTTGTTTCTTTTTGCAGGTGGATTTATTATTCAAGGTGCAATGGAAGAGATATTATGCAGAGGTCTAGTTTTGCAATCACTAAAAGATAGAGTATCATTACCAATTGCAATTGCTGTAAGTACATTAATGTTTATTATACCTCACTCATTATCATTGTTTTCAGGAGAAATAATTTATAGTGTGATAGGTGTTATAAATCTTGTTTTAATTTCTATTATTTTCTCATTATTTACAATTAAATTTAACACTATATGGGTAGCCTGTGGTTTACATTCATTTTGGAATCTTGTTTTATATAGTGTTCTTGGTTTAAATTTGAGTGGTACTGATGAAGCTACAGCAATATTTAATATGCAGTCAGTTGGTGATAACATATTAAATGGTAGCTTTTACGGAATAGAAGCAAGTATAATAACAACAGTTGTACTTGGTGCTGTTACAGCTATACTTGTGCTTTTAAGCAAAAAGAAAAGCGTTGAAAAAACAAAATAAATTTGGATAGTGTAAGGTGAACATATAAATTAAAAACATTGAGTTGTAAGCGATTGCAATTCAATGTTTTTTTATTATAATACTGTTGACAAATTCTTTTTTATACTCTATACTATAAACAGCTTTACAGTAAAATAATTTATAGTAAAATAATTTATAGTATAGAGGTGAAGGAATGCCTAGTAATCCTAAAATTCCAAAAGAGATGATACTGGAATATACATTGAAAATTCTTCTTCGTGATGGTTATGAAAAAATAAACATAAAGGGTATAGCTAAAGAAATAGGCTGTTCTACTCAGCCGATTTCTTGGCATTTTGGTAATATGGACGGCTTAAAGGTCGCCTTGTTGGAGTATGCTCGAGAATATGCCCTAAAAAGACTTTTAAATATTCAAGAAAATGCTACTCTTACTTTTTTAGAATTAGGTGTTAATTATATTAATTTAGCACTGGAAGAACCAAATCTGTTTAGATATCTTTTTATGAATGGTGGAAGTGGTTGTATTACAGATGATATAAAAGCTCTTTCAGAGGTAGGGCAAAGTGCAGCTGCAACAGAACAGATTTCAAAACAGCTAGGTATTCCAAAGGAGGTTGTAAGTGTATATGTTCGAGATTTATTAATATATGCTCATGGTCTTGCGTCGTATGTAGCTACAGGAGTAGTTACAATTTCAAAGGAAGAAGCAAAGGAAATGCTAATTCGTATGGGTAAAATGTTTTTTGAGGGAAAATAAGATAATTTCAAAAATAGATAATATAGTGGGGTTGCTTTATGAACAAAATAAGAAAAGAAATAATTGCAGGCAATGAGATATCAGAATTAAAAACATATTGTTTAAACGGATATGAACAGAAGATATTGATAGAGGGAAGAAAAAGGGATTTGCCGATAACTATATTTTTACATGGTGGTCCAGGTTCTCCTATTCCTTTTTGTGCTGGATGCAGAGGATTATTCCCTGAATTTACAAACCGTACAATTATGGTTTATTGGGATCAGCTTGGCTGTGGAATAAATGATTACAATATAGATAATAGCTTTTCAATCGACAGCTATGTAAATATGGCTATTGATTTAATAAGAGAGCTGAAAAAGGAGTTTAAGAATAATCCTATTAATCTATTTGCTGTTTCGTGGGGGTCTATTATTGCAGTTAAAACAGCAGAAAGAATACCAGAAGAAATAAATAAAGTCGTAGTTTACGGTCAGATGTCTAAAAATATGATTTTTAATCAGGAGGTTTTTGAAACACTTGAAAAAAGTAAAATTCCAGAAAGTAAAAAGAAGTATTTATCTGATATAAAAAATACAAAGGAGTATTCATTGGCTCAATTAAAAACAATGACGAAGCTTATTCAAAAATATACTGAGGGCTACAATTGTAAAAGTGATGGAAAAGCTCCTATAGGTAATATACTTAAAGGAATAATATCAAGTCCGGATTATTCAATGAAAAACTTTAAAGCAATGGTGATTAATGGTACTACCAAGAATGAGTCATTATTTAAAGAGCTAATAGCTTTAAATCTTGAAGTTACATTGGAAAATGTGAAGGTGCCTTATCTTATTTTACAAGGAAGTACAGATATAGTAACCTCTACAAAACAGATAAAAGAATTTATGAGCAAGACAAAAAATGAATATCTTCAGCTTGAAATTATAGAGAACAGTGGTCATATTACAGGTAAAAATGGAATGGAAAAGGTAATCGAAATGATGTTTTCGCATTTTGGAGTATAACAAAGCCCATAGATAAAAATGAAAATTAAGATAAAAAGGATTATCTCATTTTGTGCTGAGATAATCCTTTTAGTTATTGATTATGAAGCATTATTAATTGTCCAGGGTATATTGTGTTTGGATTTACAAGATTGTTATTATCTATAATATCATTAATATCCAATCCATACCTTAAAGAAATTGTGTACAGAGTATCACCAGGGCGTACAGCGTACCATTTAGGTGCAGTCATCATTTTTGTAGGAATGTTAATCTGTTGTCCTGGATGTATTCTGTTTATATCCTGTATATTATTGATTCTTAGTAATTCGTCAATAGTTGTACCAAAGTATTGTGCAATACCCCAAAGTGTATCGCCTGGTTCTATAGTATAATAAATAGTAGTCAAAGTAAAAGCTCCTTTCAAAGCTGTTTACTAATAATATATGTTTTTATATGCAATTCGTTACACAATATATTTTATGATTTTGTAACGAATATAAGAATTAAGTGAATACCGTGTGCTTTATTTGAGATACTAATTTTTAGCGATTAATATTATATTTGGTTTGTAATTTCTATTAAAAGCATAATTTAATTATATAATGAATATAATGACAAAAATTTCTTATTATGTTGTGCAAAATACACAACATAGAGGTTTTATTTTCTATGCTGATAAAAGCAAAGAGTTTCTATAAATTAATTGTAAATAATTCATAAATATGTTAAAATAAGCGAAAGATATATATGCATTAATATGTAGTTCTCGTATAAAGGAGGCTACTATGCTAAAGAATTTATTGGTAGGAGCATTAACTGCTATGTTTACTTTTTCAACTGTGTTTTGTCCGATTAACGCATCGGCAGAAGAAAATATTTCAGTAAATCCTAAAGAACTTGATAAACTAGCTTACAGTGGGGACGATCTTGGTGCAGTATATACACCACAGAATACAACCTTTAAGGTGTGGTCACCTACAGCAAGTGAGGTTAAGCTAAATCTTTATGCTACCGGTAGTGATGAAGAGGAAGGGGCGAAGGCTCTGGAATCATCTCAGATGAATTATGATAGTTCAAATGGTGTATGGAGCATTACCGTAGAGGGAGATTTAAAAAATACCTACTACACATACTCTGTAACTAATAGTGGTGTTACTAATGAGGTTGTTGACCTTTATGCAAAGTCAGCAGGTGTTAACGGCAACAGAGGTATGGTAGTAGATTTATCTTCTACTGACCCTGAAAATTGGGAAAGTGATGAACGAGTACTTCCTGATGAGCAGACAGATGCTATTGTATGGGAGGTTCATGTAAGAGATTTTTCAAATCAACCTGAAAGTGGGATAAGTGAAAAGCACAGAGGCAAGTTTCTTGCTTTTACAGAAAGTGGTACAACACTTGAAGGTTCAGATGTTACACCTACAGGTATTGATTATCTGAAAAAATTGGGTGTAACTCACGTTCAGATAAATCCATTCTATGATTTTGGTTCTATAGATGAAACAAAATCAAATGAAGATGACTATAACTGGGGTTATGACCCTAAAAACTACAATGTGCCTGAGGGTAGCTATTCTACAAACCCTTATGACGGTAATGTGAGAATTAAAGAAACAAAAATGATGATTCAAGCATTGCACAACGCAGGTATAGGTGTAATAATGGATGTTGTTTACAACCATACCTACACAGGTGATGACAGCTTCTTTAATCTTACTGTTCCAAACTATTACTACAGACTTGATGAAAATGGTAATTTTACTGATAACTCAGGCTGTGGCAACGATACAGCCTCAGAACACGCTATGTATAGCAAGTTTATGGTTGATTCAGTTTACTATTGGGCAAATGAATATCATCTTGATGGCTTCAGATTTGACCTTATGGGCTTGCACGATGTAGACACTATGAATAAAATCAGAGAAAAGCTTAATACAATAGATGAAAAAATTATCATTTATGGTGAGGCTTGGGACTTAGGCTATGTAGAAGATGTTGATTTGGCAACACAGAGTAATGTAGAAAAGCTAAATGGTGTTGCAGCATTTAACGACGGTATAAGAGATGCTATAAAAGGAAATAACTTTGAGGCAAAGGGCAAAGGCTTTATACAGGGTGCAGGCGGAATAATTGAGCTTGAAAACGGTATAAAGGCGGCAACCAACGAGTGGGCAAAAACTCCTGCTGATACCGTAACCTATGCAGCTTGTCATGATAATATGACATTTTATGATAAGCTTGTAGCTTCTATGCACGGAGTTGATGATATATCTCTATATAGAAAGCGTGACGACCAGCTTGTACAAATGAATAAATTGGGTGCAGCTGCTGTATTTACCTCACAAGGTATGTCATTTATATTGGCAGGCGAGGAAATGGCACGCTCAAAAGATGGTGATCATAACAGCTATGTTTCTTCACCAAAGCTTAACCAGATTGACTGGAAAAATCTTATTCAGTATGGAGATTTAACAGCCTATTATAAAGGTCTTATTGATATAAGAAAAGCGTATTCTCCGTTTACAGATAGCACAAATACTACTATCGAAAATATGACTGTGTACAATAACGCAGGAGCTCGTACAGTAGCGTTTATGCTTGAAAATAAAATTGATACTGAAAATCAATGGGATAAGGTAATTTGCATATTAAACGCTGATACAGAAAATGATGTTGAGGTGCAATTTGAGGGTGAAAATCTTCCTGAGGATTGGGTAGTAATTGCAAATGCCGACAAAGCAGGCGTAGAAAAGCTTGCTGAAGTAAAAGGAACAAGCGTTACAGTTTCAAAAACATCTGCTATGATTTTAGTAGATAAGGCTAGCTTTGAGTCTGCTGATATTAAGGTTGACGCAGAGTTTAAAGAGTCTTTAATAAAAAACACATCAGTTGTAGAGCCTGCAACTGAAGAAACAACAATTGTTGCTACAAACCATCAGTCAGCTGACAAAGCTGAAAACAATAAGCTTCGTAAAGCTGGCATTATAGCCGGTGTAGCTGCAGCAGTAGCTGCAACAGCAACTATTGTAGGTATTGTTGCTTTAAAGAAGAAAAAGAAAAAATAATAAGGTTAATCATTCTGCAATGCAGAGGTTATATAAAATAATTCACAAGGGGGACTAAAAGTGAAACTTAATAAAATAATTGCTGCTATGCTAACATTAGCACTTGTGGGTAGTACAGCAACAGTAGCTGTTTCAGCTGCCGATGACACTGCAAACCCATATGAAGTACAAGCAGCTCAGTATGATGAACAAGCATACTACGGTAATGACCTTGGTGCTACTTACACACCAGAAAAAACAACATTTAAGGTGTGGTCACCATCAGCTTCAAAGGTTGTTCTTAATCTTTTCTCAACAGGTAGTAATGATGAAGAGGGTGCTTCTAATTTAGGCACATACGAGCTTGTAAAGGGCGACAAGGCTGTTTGGGAGATAACAGTAGAAGGCGATTTAAAGAATGTTTACTACACATACAGCGTAACAAATAATGGTAGAACAGAAGAAACAGCTGACCCATATGCAAAGGCTGTAGGTATAAACGGCGACAGAGCAATGGTTGTTGATCTTGACAGCACAGACCCTGAGGACTGGGAGAATGACAACAAGTTTAAGAGAGTTGCTAACCAGACAGATGCTTCAATCTGGGAGCTTCACGTAAAGGACTTCTCTTATGATAAGTCTTCAGGCGTTAGCGAGGCTAATCGTGGTAAGTATCTTGCATTTACAGAAACAGGCACAACACTAAATGGTGAAGGCAAGGTTTCAACAGGTGTTGATTATATTAAAGAGTTAGGTGTAAACTATGTACACCTAAACCCATTCTATGATTTCGGCTCAGTAAACGAGGCTGGTTCTGATACTCAGTTTAACTGGGGTTACGATCCTAAGAACTATAATGTTCCAGAGGGTAGCTATTCTACAAACCCATATGATGGTAATGTAAGAATTAATGAGACAAAGCAGATGGTTCAAAGCTTACACGATAATGGTATCGGTGTAATTATGGACGTTGTTTATAACCATACATATTCAACAAATTCTGTATTCCAAAAGACAGTTCCAGATTATTATTACAGAATGAATCCAGATGGTAGCTTCTCAAGTGGTTCAGGCTGTGGTAATGATACAGCATCAGAGCGTGAAATGTACAGACAGTATATGATAGATTCAATTGTTTACTGGGCAAAAGAATATCATATCGATGGTTTCCGTTTTGACCTTATGGGCTTACACGATGTTGAAACAATGAACGCAATTCGTGAAGCACTTGATGAAATTGATCCAGATATCATTATGTATGGTGAGGGCTGGTCAATGGCTTCAACCTTTGATGCAGATGCTGTACCATCTTCACAGGCTAATGCAAAGGATATGAATGAAAGAATCGCTCACTTTAACGACCAGATTCGTGACGGTATAAAGGGTAGCGTATTTGATGCAGAAGGCAAGGGTTATATTCAGGGTGAATTCTCTGGTGCAAAGGCTATATCTTATGGTTTGCTTGCTAACACTCAAAGAGGTGGCAACTGGATGGCAAGAACACCTGAGCAGACAGTAACATATGCTTCTTGTCATGATAATGCAACACTTTATGACAGACTTGTAGCATCACTTGGCGGTGAATATACAAATAGATATGATGATTACATCAAGAGAAATAAGCTAAGCTCAGCTATTACTTTCTCATCTCAGGGTACAGCGTTTATTCTTGCTGGTGAAGAGTTCGCAAGAACAAAGCTTGGCGATCACAACAGCTATCAGTCACCTCCTGATTTAAATAGACTTGATTGGGAAAGAACACTAGAGTATGCTGACCTTGTATCTTACTATAAGGGTATGATAGAGTTTAGAAACTACTATGCACCTGTTAGAACTCCTGTTGCTCTTCCTGGCGTTACAACTGAATACAGCAAGGATACAGGTGTTATTCAGATGGTATATGCTGATCAGGATTTCGATTGGGAGAATGTTGTATTCCTATTTAATGCTAATTCAGAGGCTCAGACAGTAACACTTGCTGACACACTACCAGACAGCTGGGTATCAGTAGTAAATGGTCAGATGGCGGGTATTGCTAAGCTAGATGAATTTAACGGAAAAACAATTACAGTTCCTGCTGGCGAGGCTCTAGTTCTTGTTGATAAGGAAAGCTACGAGGCTTCTGGTGTTACATCAGAGAAGAGTACAGTTGAGGTTCGTCACATTGATAAGTCAACAGGCGAAACAATGTCAACAATTACACTTGCAGGTAATGTAGGTGATTACTACTACACAGCTCCAAGTAATAGCTACGACCTATATTATAACTATGTAGGTTCTACAGATAACACAGAGGGTACATACGCAAGCACAAATACAGTAGTTGAATACTACTATGAGCCAAACAATGTACAGATTAAGGATTTTGACGGTGACGGTGAAGTAACACTTCTTGAGACTGTTCTTATCCAGAAGAGTATTCTTGGTCTATATACTCTTACAGACGAGCAAAAGGCTATTGCTGATGTAAGTATGAATGGTGAAGTAGATCTTACAGACGTAGTTCTTATTCAGAAGTACTTACTAGGCTATACAGATCAGAAGGCTATCGGTACAATTACAGTTTCTTATGTAGATGAAAATGGAAACAAGCTAAAGAAAGATAGCGTTAAGCAGTATAAGGCTGGCGAAACATATTCAGTAGAGCCAGAAGCAATTCAGTACTATGTATTGGATGAAAGTAAACTTCCACAAAATGCTTCAGGTGTAGTTCCTGTAGGTAATACAAAGGTTACTTATCGTTATAATTTAGATGCTCTAACATCAACAATTTACGTTAAGATGCCAGAGGGTTCAACAGATACACCTAACCTATATGTATGGGAAGAGGGTGCTGAGGCTCCAAATAGTGGTGCTTGGCCAGGAATGACAATGACAGATACAGATGGTGATGGCTGGTTTGAGGCTTCATTTGCTACAACAGGCACATACAACTGGATCGTAAACTACAATGGTAGCCAAACAGCTGATATGGTTGGTTACAGTGGTAATCAGTGGGTAGTTATGGAAGATGCTACAACACCAAAGGTTGTTACAACAACAGTTAACGTAAAAATGGCTGAAGGCGTTGAATGGGAGCCATATCTATACGTATGGCAGACATCTGTACAGACAGGTGATAAGGATTACAATGCACTAGGCAACTGGCCTGGTACAAAGATGACAGACTTTGACAAGGATGGTTGGTACACAGTTAACTTCTATTGTCAGGGTGAAGGTCAGTATAACTGGATTGTAAACAGTGGTGCAGGAGAGCAAACAGCAGATATGAAAGACTACACAGGTTCACTATGGGTAGTTATGGAAGATGCTATAACACCTGGTACAGTTACACCAGAAATGCCATAATGATTATATATTAACAAATATAATTTAAGGTTTTATTAAAGTAAATAGAGTTGCTTTGGATTTATATTCAGAATAACTTGTAAATGAAGCAAAAGAGGACTATTGTATTTGCAACAGTCCTCTTTTGTGGTTTTAATATGTGTTGGTTTTTAAGAGTGAAAATTACTACGCAGTAATCAAAATAAGATCGAAAAACCGTGTTCCAAATACAGGAACACGGTTTTTTGGTCGAGGTGACAGGAATTGAACCTGCGGCATCTACGTCCCGAACGTAGCACTCTACCAAACTGAGTTACACCTCGATATAAATTTTATTTCGATATTATACATCAATGATAAATCTTTGTCAAATAGGGTGGAGGTATGAGTTATTAAATAGCTCAAAGCTCTACTATTATAATAACAGCAGAGCTTTGAATAGATAATTATTATTTATGATCCTGCACTTTCATAGGCTGATACACCCTTATTCCATACCAGTACAGATATTATCATTAAAACACAGGAAATTACTATTGTAAGCCCTATGTTGAATAATGGATTTTCTCCTGTAAGAAAATAGCTTGCAGGATAGAAGGCTGTGAAAGCGAATGGAATAATATATGTAATTACCGTTCTGATAAAACCATTGTATATGGTGGTTGGATATTTTGCAAAATCGTTTACCATATAAAATACGTGAGTTATCTGTCCACTTCGTTTTATCCAGAATGCTAATGACGCTGTTATAATTTTTATACCTGTATATATCAGTGTAGCAAATGGAAGTATTATCAAAAATAGAAGAACATTTAATATACTCCACTGAATTGATATCTTGTCTATAGTAGAGGCTATAAGTGCAATACCTACTACAAGCTCTCCTAATGCATCAACCTGAAATTTTTCTACAATTACTGTGAATAATGGATTTATTGGTCGTGTTAAATATTTATCGAAATCACCTTTTGCAACGATAGAATATCCAACCATCCATAAATTGTCACAAAACAGGTGGTCTAAAGCCTTTGGTAAAAGAGAGAATCCATATATGAATATAATTTCATTGTAATTCCAGCCCTTAAGCTCGGGTATTTGGCTGAAGATTATCCATAGAAAGGCTATGTTTACAGCCTGCCCAAGCAGAAAGCTGACAGCACCTGTAAGAAAGTCTATTTTATATTCCATCATCTTTTTTAAATCCTGAGCTATAAAAATTCGATGCATTCTTATCATTCTTCGTAAAGTTTTCAATCTGTTAAACCTCCTTTATGTTAATTAGTTAAAAGATAAAGTGGGATTTGTCTGTATTTTTAATTTATTTTTTTAATCCAATTCTTAGACCAATTGAACAAGATATTAGACATTTCCTGGAAATCAATTACTTCACCATTTTTTAAGTTAATAAAAGTATTAATGATGACCTTTTCTTCCGGAGAAACAGTATCCAGTAAATCGCTTTGACGACTAATATAGTTCCCTGTTTCTTTAAAGTATATTGCTTGTACAACAAAAGACGCAGATTTATATAATCCTTTTAGAATATTATCGCTCTTTTCGTATAGCATATTATGTACACAGCCGTGATAGATGTTGCATACACCTGTTTTTATTGCTCTGTTAACAGTGGTATCGTCAATTAGTACCAATAATTCGTCTAGACTACCTTTTATCGGTTTAGTATCATAATAAAACTGAAAAAGGTCAGAAGGCTCCCACGCTGAAATTTCTTCTTTTCCGGAAAGAAAACCACAAAGCAGTTCTCTATGGGGTAAAGTATCTAATACGGTATTATAGGTTTGAATATCCAATGCAGATAATTTATCAAGTATTACAACAATATCAATATCACTTGTTTCGGTTGCTTCGTTACGACTATAGCTTCCTTGTAAACCAACAAACCATATACGTTCTCCAAAGCTTTCGGTTAGGGTATGCAAAAACTGATTCATCAACGCAGAAATATCTACCATTATTAATCACCTCGTCAATTTCAAAATCGTATATAAGCTTTGTAAATTATCCACCCTGCACACAAAGTCTTTTTACAGCTGCATTCCATATAAGCTTGCTGATTACCCAGAAAGCTATTACCCAGAATAGCTGTACAGCTATTAGAGTAAGTGACTTTTGGTATGAATACATTCCCATATAAATCATAACAGGTGTATAGCTTAAAGAAGCAAATGGTAAAAATGCAAGTACATTGCTTAGTGCCTGTGGTAAAAATGCCAGTGGAATTGTAGCACCTGATAGGAAATCAACGATAACCTCTTTAAGTATGTTAGAGCCCCAAAGATTTTTTAGGAAAAAGGCTAAAAATCCATAACAAACATTAAAGAAGAATGAAATTAAATAAGCCAGTGTTACGCTTATAAGAAATAACAGAAAATTGACTACATTGAACATAACAGAGCCAGATACAACAAATTTATATATTTCAACACATATACAGATAGGAACAAGTACAATTGCAGTTACTAATAGCTTTTGTCCTAGCTCTGTAAAAAGAAATGTCATATCAAAGCTTACAGGCTTTATCATTCGCATAGAAATTGAACCATCACGTATCTCTTCACCAACGGAATATGCACCATCGCTATATGTAAGGTATCCTGTTAAGAATGATATAAAAACATATACTGTCATATCAATCATAGAAAAGCCCATAAAGGTGTCGCTGTTTGAGCTTTCAAAAACAGCCTTCCATATAAAGTACATTATAAAGCATTTTAAAATTTCACCAAGCATAAAGAAAATGAAGTTGAAACGGTAAGCCATAAAGCTTTGTAAGCCGGCACCGGCAAACGGCTTGTAAATTTTAAAAAATCTACGCATTTTCAGCCACTCCTTCTTTATATAAGCGTCTGATTATTTCTTCAATGTCAGCATCCTTTACGTTTATATCCTTAACATTTACCTTGTTAAGAGTATATGTAAGCATATCGGCTACAGCTATTTTATTGCTGTTGAAACGCACCTTAACATTATTTCCGTCAGGTATAAGCTCGATATCATCATCTGCAACCTTGAAATTTTCTTTATAAGAAAGTCTTTCGGCAATATTTTCTGTGATGTCTGTTTCAAAGCAAAGCTCTCGCATTTGTCCGTACTTACTTTTAAGTTCTTGCAGATTTCCGTCAAATACATTCTTACCCTTGTCAATCATAACAATTCTTTGACATAAAAGCTCAATGTCGCTAAGGTCGTGTGTTGTAAGAATAACTGTTGTTTCTTCCTCTGCGTTTATTTGTGCTATAGCCTTTCGTATATTGTCCTTAACAACTACATCTAAACCTATAGTAGGTTCATCAAGGAAAAGCACCTTAGGACTGTGAAGCAATGACGCTGCAATGTCTGCTCTCATTCTTTGACCAAGTGAAAGTGTACGTACAGGACTTTTTATAAATGAGTTTAAATCAAGCACTTCGTTTAAAAAGTCCATTCTTTTTTTGAATTTATCATCAGGCACTTCGTAAATTTCTTTAAGAACGCTATAGGTTTCAAGAAGTGGCAAATCCCACCAAAGCTGTGTTCTTTGACCAAAAACTACACCTATTTCACGCACATAATTTTTTCTATCCTTTTGTGGGATTTTACCATTTATAACGCATTGTCCAGAGGTTGGAGTTAAAATACCTGTAAGCATTTTAATAACTGTTGATTTACCTGCACCATTAGGGCCGATAAATCCTAAAACCTCACCCTTTGGTACAGAAAAGCTTACATTGTCTACAGCAAGAACCTTTTCTGATTTTGGATTAAATAAGGATTTCACACTTCCTACAATTCCTGGTTGCTTTACAACCTTTTTAAATTCCTTTGTTAGGTTTTCTACCTGTATCATAATTATCCCTCGTTTCCTTATTTGAATTAAGATTGATAAATTGCTATATTACCTAATAAATATATGTTAAGATACAATTTACATAACAATACACTTTGATTTTTTATACAACCCATATTTGCAACCCTATAATCAGCTTTATAAGTGTTATTTTATACTTGCTTTCATTTATACATTGGGATATAAACAAAAAATGCAGAGTACCTGTAATTAAACAAATACTCTGCACATAACTTACCAAAAGCCGATAATAATAGATAACAAACCTACTATCGACAAATATATAAAGGATTATGAATATAGTATTTGAATAAGACAGGAATAACAGCACTGGTACATAAACGCACCTAGATTTAAAGCTGTGTAAATTATTAAAAGCACATAACAAACCAAGCAACAGAAAAAAGCACCCCCGTTACTAATGGTTTATTAATAATTTATATGCTTTTATAAACTGTTCTTAATCAAAATACTATTAACAAACAAAACATCCTCTCGTTACCAATCTAACCACATTCTAACACAGTAAACAATAACTGTCAATTGAATTTGTTGATATTTATTATGAATAAGTATATTTAAGTGTTTTTTCATAAAAGTACTTGATTTTTATGATTTGTTATAGTATAATAACGATACAATCGCATTTGGCGGTTAAACTGAGCAAGTCAGAATTTTAATTCCTATGTAAATGTGAACGACAGGCCCTGTACGATTGGGTACTGTGAACCATGTCAGGCGGGGAACCGAGCAGCATTAAGCAGATTTCTTGATGCGATGCAGTAAGTCTGTCGTTCGCATTTGCACAGGAATAGACCGTCTGTCTTGCTCTTTTATTTTTTATGAAAGGGTAGGGCTGTGTTTATGTATCAGGTTTTGTACCGAAAGTGGCGTCCAAAGGTGTTTGCTGATGTTTCTGGTCAGCCTCAGGTTACTATAACCTTGAAAAATGAGCTTAAATCAGCCAGAATTAATCACGCCTATCTTTTTACAGGTACTCGTGGTACAGGTAAAACTACCTGTGCAAAAATACTTGCTAAGGCTGTAAATTGTCTTAACCCTCAAGATGGTGACCCTTGTGGTGAATGTGAAATTTGCAAAGGGATAGAGGAAGGCTCTGTAATGGATATTGCAGAGATTGACGCAGCAAGTAATAACGGTGTGGATAATATCCGTACCATTATAGAAGAGGCAGCCTTTACTCCAACAAAGGCAAAGTACAGGGTATATATTATAGATGAGGTTCATATGCTGTCAGCTGGTGCATTTAATGCATTGCTGAAAACTCTTGAAGAGCCACCCTCACACGTTGTATTTATTCTTGCAACTACCGAGGTGCATAAGCTACCGGCTACTATACTTTCTCGTTGTCAACGCTTTGACTTTCATAGAATTTCTGCACAAGACCTTGCAAACAGGCTTAAATATGTTGCAGAAAGAGAGAATGTACAGCTTGATGATGATGCTTCTATGATGATTGCATCTGTTGCAGATGGTGCTATGAGAGATGCGTTATCCTTATTAGATAGATGTATTGGTGTAAGCACTAGAATTACAGCTGAGGTTGTTCATACTACAGCTGGTTTGGCTGGTAAAGAGCATTTGTTTAAAATTACAGATTGCATAATAAATAAGAATACTCAATCGGTGCTTGAAATTGTTGAACAGCTACACAACGAAAGTAAGGATATGGGCAGACTCTGCGAGGAGCTTATAGACCATTTCAGAAGCTTAATGCTTCTTAAAACTATGAGTAATCCTGATTCTTTGCTTATTATGTCTGCACAGGATAAGGACAGAGCAAGAGAGCAATCAAAAAGTATTCAGCTTGAAAATATAGTATATATAATGGATATTTTGCAATCAAGCTATGATAGAATTTTCAGAGGAAGTAATAAGCGTACAGAAATAGAGCTTGCACTGATAAAGCTTACTTCTCCACAGCTAGATACTTCGGTAGAAGCACTTATAGCTAGAATTGCAAAGCTTGAAAGAGCAATAAAAAGAGGAGTACAGCCTACAACACAAGCTGTACAGCCACAGTCACCAGATTATAATAATATGGTGCAACAGCCACAGCAGTATATACCAGAAAATAAAAATCAAGAGGTATATTCTGAAAAGCCACAGGTTAAAGCAGTGGCAAAGCAAGCAACAATGGACTATGAGGAAATTGTTAAAAATGCAGTTCCTATGGAGGACTGGCAAGAGGTATTGGATATAATAAAGAAATATTCAATAACTATTGCAACTTCATTTAAAAATACAAGGGCGTATATCAGTGGAGATTATATATTGATAGATTCCCAAAATGAATTGGCGTTCAACCTGCTTAAACAGCCTACTCAGCGTGAAAGAATGAGAGAGGCTATAAAAGAGGTAACTGGCAGAGCATATAAGCTTGGCCCTTATAAGCGTGTTGAACAAAAGGCTCAACAGGAAGACCCAATGGCTAACCTTTTACAAAAGGCAAAGCAGGTGGGAGTAGAGGTTGAGGAAGATTAAGAATTGAAAGGAAGAAAATAATGAAAGCAAGAATTCCAAGAGGTATGGGTGGCGGCCCACAGAACTTACAGCAGATCGCACAGCAGGCACAGAAGATGCAGGAGGAAATGGACGTAGCAAGCACAGAGCTTGAGGCAAAAGAGTACACAGCATCAGCTGGTGGTAGTGCAGTAGAGGTAGTGGCAACAGGTAAGCTAGAGCTTAAATCAGTGACAATTAAACCAGAGGTTGTTGATCCTGAGGATATAGATATGCTTACAGATTTGATTATCGCAGCATCTAACGAGGCACTAAGACAGGCAGCAGAGGATAAGGCTCAGACAATGGAGAGAATTTCAGGTGGTCTTAATATCCCAGGCTTGTTCTAATAATGTCATCGTATAATGTAGCACCTCTTGCCCGACTAAGCGAGCAGTTTGAACGACTTCCGGGTATAGGTACAAAAACAGCACAGCGTTTGGCTTATTATGTTCTTAAAATGCCAAAGGAAAGAGCAATTGAATTTTCAAATGCAATTTTAGCAGCACACGAGAATATACATTATTGTAGTGAATGCTGTAATCTTACAGATAAAGAGAAATGCTCAATCTGCGAAAGCAATAAGCGTGACCATTCTACAATTTGTGTGGTTGAAGACCCCAGAGATGTAGTTGCGATGGAACGCACACAGGAATATAACGGTGTATATCATGTGCTTCACGGAGCTATGTCACCACTTAATGGAATAGGTCCTGAACAGCTTACAATAAAACAGCTGTTGTCAAATATACAGAATCATTCTGTTTCAGAGGTAATAATGGCTACAAATCCAACAGTAGAGGGTGAAACAACCTCAATGTATATCAGTAAGCTACTAAAGCCATTGGGTATAAAGGTAACACGCTTGGCTTATGGTATTCCTGTAGGTGGAGACCTTGAATACGCCGATGAAGTAACACTGCTGAGAGCTTTGGAAGGCAGAAGTGAGATGTGATTTTTAGAATAAATTTCTGAATATAACATAACTATCAAACAGGTTGCTGTATTATTACGGCAACCTGTTGTGAAGTATCTAGAAAACGACAAATTTCCATTGACAAAGTAGCTTTTTAGTATTATCATAGGTTTACACTTAAATAGTTATTTTATGTTTATGAATAGGAGGGAGTAACCAATGGCTAAGGCTGATACAAAGACAATAGCACAAAACAAAAAAGCACATCATGACTATTTTGTTATAGAGAGTATGGAGGCTGGTATTGAGCTTGTTGGTACAGAGGTTAAATCCCTTAGAGCAGGTAGAGTAAATTTAAAGGACTCTTGGTGCTCTGTTGTTGAAGGTGAGCTTTTTGTAAACGGTATGCACATAAGTCCTTACGAACAGGGTAATATATTTAACAAAGACCCAATGAGAGTGAGAAAGCTTTTAATGCACAAGCGTGAAATTATGCGACTTTACGGACTTATAAAGCAAGAGGGCTACTCAATAATTCCTATATCACTTTATTTTAAGGGCTCACGAGTAAAAATGCAGATAGGCTTGTGTAAGGGTAAAAAGCTATATGACAAACGTGCAGATATAGCTGCAAAGGACGCTAAACGTAACATAGAAAGACATTTAAAGGAACAATACAAATAAAAATTACAAGTAGACATTTAATTTTTGATATCGCTATTTGATAATAAGTAATCTAATTTGTAAAATACGTACCTATATGGTGCTTTAAAATTAAATATGGGGATGTAAAGGTTTCGACAGGGGTTGTAAGCCTTGGTAAGCGGGTAGTGGTACGGAACCACTATAAAATCCGTAAACTTTAAAAATAAACGACAACGATACAGTTGCTCTAGCTGCCTAAGTTGCAGCTCGTCATACCAAAGAGTACCACGGCTTTGGATATGGCGTCGACCAGTGGTGAACGTGAACTAAGCCTTGTCTTGGACTTTGTCATGAACTAAAGACTACCGTAACACTCAGCCTGTTAATGGGCGTAGTGCGAAGGGAATTCTAAAGCATTAACTACACCCGTAGAAAGCCCTGGTAAGCGACCTTTGGACAGGGGTTCGACTCCCCTCATCTCCACCATAGTATTAAAAAGTGGCGATTTAATGCGATTTTAAAATTAAATCCCCGAAAAATCCCCGAATTATTGAGTTTTGGTTCAGTAATTCGGGGATTTTTACACGTACCACACACCCGTGTGTGGTTGCCGTCCTATTCTGCTACAACAGGGTAGGACGTTTTTTTTTATTTATGCTTTCACCCACCCCTTATATAGAGAGTGTGTGAGTTTTCAGTCTTTAGATTCCTGTGTTTCATTGAAAATTTTGTCAACTACTTTTAAATTTAAACTGTAATAGTGAGTGTTTTCATCAATTTTTTTGATTATCAAATTATAGGGTTTTAATTCATTTAACCTTTTATAAAGAGTGGTATTGGAAATCTCCATATAAGTAGTTAATTCTTTTGCACTTATACCGTTTTCTGAAAACAAACTAGCTTGTATTAATAAATCATATAAAGGACCATATTTAGCTGAAACTCCGTGAGGTAAAATATTAATCAATGATATATATCTTTTTAATTTTAGGTAATTCAATTTTAACTTCTCGTAAAGTTGGTTTAAAGCCTTATCGATAATATCAACGAACATATAAACAAACGGTGTTAAATCACCTAAATTATTAGTATCGTTACATATTTTAAAAGCGTCATAATACTTTTTTGAGTTTTGTTTTATAGAATACGCAAGCTGATATCCAATTAAGGAATCAAACTCTTGTGATAGTAAATAACTACTTATATATCTTGAAGTACGACCATTGCCATCATAAAATGGGTGAATATATCCAAAAAGATAATGAAAAACTGATGTTCTTAAAATACACTGTAATGATTGATTATTAAGTATATTTAATGCTTTTTCCATATAAATTATTATTTTAGTTTCAGGAAATAATCCTCTGTGAATTTCTTTTTGTGAAGGACTCATAACACTAGTTGAGTCTTTTCTGAAAATTTTTCCATCTGGTAAATTTTCGGGATCATCTTCTTCTATTTCGGTATATACTAATTCGTTATATAATTCGCGTATATCTTCACAAGTGTTCAGAACAAGCTGTTCATTTTCTTGTAGCATTAGATATTTTTGAACAAGTCCTTCAAATCTTTTTTTGCGACTTTTGGCTTTTAAGTCGGTTAAAATACTGTTAATTTCTTTTCTTGAACTGTATACACCTTCAATACTATTTGTTAGAATTATCTCATCAATTAGACATTTTTGAGTAAATTGTTGTATTGCTTTGCCAGGCAGACTATAACTTAATTTTGCAATTTCTGTATTTATTTTGTATAAGCCAATAATTTGATTATACAGCTCAGGCTCACAAACTAAAAAAGCCTTGTTTTCGTGAATATCAAAATCAAAGTGTATGGTATTTCTGCCGTTAAATCGCTCGTGGTATATTGTTTTATAATTATCCGGGTCAGAGTAAAACAATTTCGATAGTGAAACATATTCCATTACATCATCCTCCTTTTATAAACAATAAAATTATATGCGTTTTTATATAATATATACTTGTAAAGTATAGCTGTTAGTAAAAAAAAGGCATTTTTTATTGTTTGATTATCATAATAACACAACTGATAATTAAAAACAAGCCTAAATTTATCAATTTTACAACTGTACTATTTATTGTACAATTCCCAACGGATTACAAATTAACTATTGCAATCCGAAACGAATGTTTTGCAATAGGTGTCACAAAATAAACATTTGTTTTAGGAAGGTTGTATTTTATGAATTATAAGAAGTACATAATTGAATTATTAGATAGGATTGAGGACGAGAAATTATTTGAGAGAATATTTAGATGTATTCACAACTTAATTTATTAGATTTAAGGGTCTGTCTCACTGTCGTTAGTGAGACAGACCCCCGATAAAATGGGCTTATAGCCCTTGAGCAAACCACCCGTTTGACGGGTGGTTATGATTGGTTCAGTGTCAATAGTTGAGGTAACCCGAAATAATAAAAGTAAAAATGCTATATAAAAAATACCGTTAACACATCTAGCCTATATTTTAAAATTTCTATAGAGGTATAATTCTGATTAGGTAGCTATTATAGTGTTATATTAACTTGAATATAGCTAGGTTGTATCTGAAAACTTAAAACAGCTGTCTATTTCTACTAATACGAGCAATTTCTTCGCAAAAAACACTCGAAATGCGTCAGCGTTTCTCCGTTTTTTGCTTGAACCTGCCTCGTATTAGTGAAATATTCAGTTGTTTTTCTGTTTGCAGATACTTCCTAAAAGAAATTTGAAAAACTTTTATAATACTGCTATAATTACAATATATTCAATGATACAAAGGTATAATTATATTAAAAATAAAATTGGCGGTGTTTATTATGGTGATTCTTGCTATAGGTGATGTTGTAGGTAAAATAGGATGCGAATTTTTAAGAGATAAGCTACCAAAGCTTAAAAAGCTAAAGGGTGTTGATATTGTTATAGCGAATGGTGAAAATTCTTCTGACGGAAACGGAATTACTCCTGCTTCTGCAGAATATCTTTTTTCGAGTGGGGTAGATGTTATTACAACAGGTAATCATGCATTTAGAAGAAAGGAATCGTATGACCTTTATGATGAATGTGAATTTTTGATTAGACCTGCAAACTTTCCAAGTGGAACTACACCGGGAAAAGGTATGACGATACTTGATATGGGGAGATTGCAGATAGCTGTTATAAATCTTATGGGTACAGCCTATCTTGAACCCCTTGATTGTCCTTTTAAAGAGGCTGATAGATTGATTGAAAAGGCTGACGAAATGGGTGCAAAAATAAAAATTGTTGATTTTCACGCAGAGGCAACAGGTGAAAAGCGTGCAATGGGTTATTATCTTGATGGAAGAGTTTCTGCTATGTTTGGTACACATACCCATGTTCAAACATCTGACGCAACAATTTTACCAAACGGTACAGGGTATATTACTGATGCTGGTATGACAGGAACCATTCATTCTGTTTTAGGTGTTCAAAAGGAAATTATAATTAAAAAATTTGTAGAAAAGCTTCCTCAAAGATTTGATTTAGCAACAGGTGATTGTAAAATGAACTGTGTACTATTTGAAATTGATGAAAAAAGTGGAAAAACTTTAAATATAGAGGCTTTAGAGATAATATAACTATTGAAAGTTCAGTTATTAGTGTGTTATAATAATTATGTATGATACATTTTTTATTGTAATCTTGCTTATGAAATAAATTTTGAATTGATATAATTCTAAAGAAAGGAAGTTATGTGATGAATGGTGTTATTTTTAAGAACGCTGTAATTTCTGCCGCTAATAGCATAACAAAGTCAAAACATACTGTTGATGATTTAAATATATTCCCTGTGCCTGATGGTGATACAGGTACAAATATGTCAATGACAATCAATGCTGCAAAAACAGCTTTGGTTAATTCTGAGGATAATGAAAATATTGCACAGGTAAGTAAAGCTGTTGCCTCAGCTATGCTAAGAGGTGCAAGAGGTAATTCAGGTGTAATTTTATCTTTGTTGTTTAAAGGAATAGCAAAAGGATTTGAAGATAAAGAGGTAGCTGATGCACAGGATATAGCTAAGGCTTTGGCACTTGGTGTAGAATTTGCTTACGATGCTGTAGCAAAGCCTACAGAGGGTACAATTCTTACAGTTGCTCGTTTGTCAGCAGAAAAGGCAAAGGAATGTGCAATAGTAGGTAAAACTGTACCTGAGCTTTGGGAAAATGTTTGTATTGCTGCTGATGAAGCTCTTCAGTCAACACCAGAGCTTTTACCTGTATTAAAAAGAGCAGGTGTAGTAGACTCAGGTGGTAAGGGCTTGTGTATAATTTTTGACGCTATGCTTTCTGTTATTAAAGATGGTGTTATTTTGGAGGAAAGTGCTTCTGCACCAACATTAAGTATTGCAGAGGATAACTATTATACAACAGCAGTTGCTGAATTTGATGATGATATAAGATTCACATACTGCACTGAATTTATAGTTGAAAAAGAAAAGAATACAAAATTCAAGATTAAGAATTTTAGAAACGCTCTTGAGAAAATAGGCGATTGTGTTGTAGTAGTTGATGATGATGAGATTATAAAGGTTCACGTACACACAGATAAGCCTAGTGTAGCACTTCAAAATGGTTTGGAATATGGTCAGTTATTGACTGTAAAGGTTGAAAATATGAAGGAGCAGCACCGTAAGGTAGAGGAAGCTGCCGAAAAAGCAAAGGAAGAAGAGCTACAGGAACACCAGAATGAGCTGAACTCAGAGTTTGAGTTTGCAGAGCCTGTAGAAGAGGTAGGCTTTGTAGCTGTAGTAGCTGGTGATGGTTTAAGCACATTGTTTAAAGACCTTGGTTGTAGCAACATTGTAAATGGTGGACAGAGTATGAATCCTAGCACAGAGGATATACAGAAGGCTGTAATGGCTACACCTGCAAAAACTGTGTTTGTGTTACCAAATAACAAAAATATTATTATGTCTGCACAGCAGGTTATTCCTTTGGTTGAGGATAGAAAGGTTGTTATTTTACAAACAAAGACTATCCCACAGGGTATGAGTGCAATGCTTTCTTTCGATCCAGATTTATCAACAGAAGAAAATATTGAGCTTATGACATCAGCAGCTTCTGATGTTGCAACAGGACAGGTAACATATGCTGCAAGAGATTCTGAATTTGGTTCTACTAAAATTAAAGAGAACGAGATTATAGCACTTGAAAATGGTAAGCTTACATTGACCGAGAAAAATCCTGAAAAGGCTGTATTAAAGCTTATTAAAAATATGGTAAATAAAGAAACAGCATTTATTACTGTGATTTTTGGTGAGGATACACCTGAACAAAAGGCTGAGGAAGTAAAAGAGCAGTTAAAGACTAAATATTCAAATATAGATATAACCGTAATTAACGGTGGTCAACCAATCTATTATTACATTGTTTCAGTTGAATAATTAATTTATAAAAATACACCCCAGTATGTAAATTCTGGGGTGTATACTATTTCAAGCTGATTGAAAAATCAAAAATAATATCTGTTTTTAAACAAATTTTCATCTAATTTTAATTTAATGATTGAATTATTTTGATTTTATTGTATAATATAACTACAAAGTCTTTAAAAAGCTTTGTAGTTAAATAACAAATTGTTAAATCTAAAACGATAAAAAGGAGATAGCAGATATGAAATATGTATGCGATGTTTGTGGTTGGGTTTATGATGAAGCAGTAGGAGATCCAGATAACGGTATTGCACCTGGCACAAAGTTTGAAGACCTTCCAGAGGATTTTGTTTGTCCTCTTTGTGGCGTAGGCAAGGATGAATTTAGCGTAGAAGAATAATTAGAAAGGAGATATACAGCTATGAAAGAAAATTATATGGTATGTAATTGTAAGCAGGTAAGCTATGGTGATATAGCTGATGCTTTGCATAATCACAATTCATTTGAAGATGTGCTTGATGTTTTTGAGGATGTAAAAAAGGTTACACATTGTTCAACAGGTTGTGGTGGCTGTCATGATAAGGTTCTTAATGTTATTTCAGAAATTATGATGGAATCTGCTGAATAATATACCTGTCATAAAAGTAAATATATAGCTATAAAAAAGATACACAGATAATGCGATTGATTATCTGTGTATCTTTTTGTGTGTAGTTTAGTTTTTATTAAGATATTTTTCAAGAGCTTTTGCTAATTGGTCGGGACAAGAGGTTGTTTTCATACCACATTTTATACCCTTGCAACGATTTATAACCTCGCTTGCTTCCATACCACTCACTAACGCACCTATTCCTTGACCGTTACCATTACAGCCACCATTAAATCTTACACTTTTTACCTTTGTGCCGTCCATTTCTATATCAATAGTTCTTGCACATACTCCTGTTGTTTTATAAGTCATTATTATTTCTCCGTTCCTTTTATATTTTGTTTATCGATTGAAATTTATAAGCCTATTCAAATCTTCGTCAGGTGTGGTACAGGTGCCTATTGGGTTTACATTACCACAGCTGTAGCCGTGGAAGTCTGTACCACCTGTACGAAGTAAATTGTATTTTTCTGTATATTCCAATAAGATTTTTCTATCTTCATCTAAAGCTCTTGGATACCAACATTCAATACCATCAATTCCACCCTTTATAAGGCTTGGTATAGCTGGTATAGTGTCATAAACGCTTGGATGTGCCAATATTGCTGTACCTCCTGCGTTGTGTATAAGGTTGATAATTTCATATACATCAGGATATATGATATTGGTTTTTGCAAAGCCTGTTTTCCAGTTGAAAATTTCTTTGAATAAATCACCATATACCTTATCGGTATAGCCTGCAAGCATTAATGCCTGCATAATATGACTTTTAAAAACTGTTGAGCTTTCGGTTGCAAGCTCTTCTATCATATCAATATTAATGTTATATCTTTCCTTTATCTTTTCTACTGCACCAATCATAGCGTTGTATCGGTTCTTTGCTGTTATGTCGAATACTTCGTTAAATAGCTCAGGCTTTTTACAGTTATAGCAGAGTATATGCACCATTCTGTTTCTGTTGTAGTCAAAGGTTGAAATCTCTACACCAGGTATAAGTTTAACATTATATTTCTCTGATGCCTTCTTTGCCTTTTCTATACCGATAAATGTATCGTGGTCAGTAAGAGCAACTGTGTGCAAGCCACTAAGCTTTGCAAGTCTGAAAATATTTTCAACAGATGTTGCACCATCTGAGCATATTGAATGACAGTGTAAATCAGCCGACATAAAAAATCACTCCGTAAAAAGATTTGATAAAATTCTCATAAATTGTACAAATTAATTATAGCACGATTACAGCCTTTTGCAAGTATAATCATTTATGGTAAAAATAAACATATTGTACTTGTTAAAATTAACCTATAATGATATAATAGAACTACACATTATTAAAAATACAGGAGGTAAACAGAATGTGTAAAGAAAAATATTACATTACAACTGCAATTGCTTATACTTCACGTAAGCCACATATTGGCAACAGCTACGAAATTGTTATGACTGATGCTTTAGCGAGATATAAGCGAATGTTGGGATATGATGTTTTCTTCCTTACAGGTACTGACGAGCATGGTCAGAAAATAGAAGAGTACGCAAAAAATGCAGGCGTAACACCTAAGGAATATGTTGACAAGGTAGCTGGTGAGATTAAGGATATTTGTGATATATTAAATACTACCTATGACCACTTTATAAGAACTACCGATGATTATCACGAGGAGACAGTAAAGAAAATTTTCAAAAAGCTGTATGAGCAGGGGGATATCTATAAAAGCTCATACGAGGGCTTATATTGCACACCTTGCGAGAGCTTCTGGACAGAGTCACAGCTTGTTGACGGAAAATGTCCTGACTGTGGCAGAGAGGTTAAAAAGGCAAAGGAAGAGGCTTACTTCTTCAAAATGTCAAAATATCAAAAACAGCTTGAGCAGTATATAGAGGATAACCCAGATTTTATTTATCCTGAACAGCGTAAAAAGGAAATGGTTAACAACTTTATAAAGCCAGGCCTACAGGATTTATGCGTTTCAAGAACCTCTTTCAAATGGGGTATTCCTGTTGATTTCGACCCTAACCACGTTGTTTATGTATGGATAGATGCATTATCTAACTATATTACAGCACTTGGCTACAACCCAGAGGGCAGTGCAGATAATTACAAAAAATACTGGCCTGCTGATGTTCATATTATTGGTAAGGATATTTTAAGATTCCATACTATTTATTGGCCTATTATGCTTATGGCAGTGGGCGAGCCTTTACCAAAGCAGGTGTTCGCACACCCTTGGCTATTGTTTGGTGAAGATAAGATGAGTAAATCAAGAGGTAATGTTATTTATGCTGATGATTTGGTTAAGCTTATCGGTGTAGATGCAGTAAGATATTATCTGCTAAGCGAAATGCCTTACACCTCAGATGGCTCTATAACCTACGAAACAGTATTTGAGCGTTACAACTCTGACCTTGCAAATACTCTTGGTAACCTTGTAAATCGTACTGTTGCTATGAGTAATAAATATTTCGATGGTGAAATTATGCAACCAACAGCTACAGAGGCAGTTGACGATGAGCTAAAGGCTATTGCTCTTGACACAGTTAAAAATGTTGACAAGCTACTTAACGAGTATAGAATGAGCGATGCTATTGATGCAGTTATTTCACTTGCAAGACGTAGTAATAAATATATTGATGAAACAGCTCCTTGGGTACTTGCTAAGGATGAAGCAAACAAAGAGAGATTAGGCACTGTACTTTATAATCTTTTAGAAAGTATAAGATATATAGCAATTCTTATTTCTCCATTTATGCCTGAAACTGCTGAAAAGATTTTCGAGCAGATTAACAGCGATGTAAAGGATTATAGCTCTCTTGAAAGCTTTGGTGGATTAAAGGCAGGAGCAAAGGTTGGTACACCTACACCTTTATTCTCACGACTTGATTCTGAAAAGCTACTTGCGGATATTGCAGAAGCTGCAAAAAAAGCACAGGAAGCTGAAAAGCCAAAGAAAGAGATTGAAGAAAAGCCACAAATTGCTATTGATGATTTCGCAAAGGTAGAGCTTAGAGTAGCTAAAATAAAGGCTTGCGAGCCTGTTAAAAAGGCTAAGAAGCTTTTAAAGCTTACACTTGATGACGGTGTTGGTGAGCGTACTGTTGCAAGTGGTATTGCACAGTATTATAAGCCAGAAGAGCTTATAGGTCATAATGTAATTTTGGTTGCAAATCTAAAGCCTGCAAAGCTTTGTGGAGTAGAAAGCTGTGGTATGATTCTTGCAGCAGACAGTGGTGACACTGTAAAGGTTGTATTTGTAGATGATATGGAAGTAGGCTCTACTGTAAGATAAATATAATACTAAACGTCATATATAAGTGGATTACTTTATTTGATTGTTATAGCTTGTAAAAGTGTGTAAGTTATAAAGAGATAGCTTACACACTTTTTATGCCTCTATATTAATATTTGAGGATAAGAGTGATGTGGTGTTTTAAAATGCTGATAAAGTCCAGCTTTGCTGGGCTTTTTTGCGTTATAGATATAATACTTTAGTGGCATAACAAAAGCGTAGCAGCTTAATTTGCTACTACGCTTTAATGTCTAACTTTTTGGGGTCACCACATAACTTTGTGATGAGGGGGTTAAATAATTATCAATTATAGCTCATCTGTTTTAGTGCTTTTACTAACACTACTCATAATTTTTTCGATTTCAGCATCTAAATCCTGAACATCGTCAGTTGAGATATCGATTTCTTCGTTAAGCTCTGCAAGCTCAGTTTTAGTTAGCTCTTTACATTCTTTGCTTTGTGCCTGCTTCTCACGAAGATATTTATCCATAATAATTCCTATACAAATAGCTGCTAAAATTTGTAAAGCATAGAAAACAATTGTCATAACTGTTCCGTTTGTTACTTTAGCTATTAAATTGTAGTCAAGCTGAATTAGTAGGAAGTCTACAAATAAAACTGTAACTATTTTACCAGTAACGCCATATCCGAACAGCTCACAACACATTATAATTATAGGAATAAGTAAGAATAGGTCAGGCAACTTGAACAGCATTGCTAACACAATTAAAAGTACAACAAGCAATGTTAAACCACATTTTAGAAAACTGCTGTAATAATCAGGTACAAACTTTTTTACAAGGAAGGTTATACCTACTGTAACTATTGCTATAAGCATAAAAATCCATTGTTCAGCAAAAACATTTGCAATAACGCTCAAATTTTCCACATCCTTGATATTAAATTTACCATTAAATTATATCATATCAATAAATATATTTAAAGTCTTTTTTCAAAATTAATAATTCTTTAACAAAAAGCAGTTGCCAAAATGCGACTGCTTTATTTGTGAAATACTAACAATTTTTTTAATTTTTAAAAGATAAGTATATTAGGATTTTTCTCGGAATTTAAAATTTCTAGAAATTTTAGAATGTTTTTTTCTTCCAAAGCGATACTGCCATTTGTTGTGTTTGAACCACAATGCATAAATATAGCTGAGCCTTTATCAGGGAAAACAGGGTTTGTATTATAATTTATTACACAACCATATCGGTTGCTTTCTAAATTAATCATATGAATTGCACCGTTCCACTCGTTAATTTGTTCGCTTTCAACTCTTTTGTTATACATTTTAGAATTAACATCTGTAATCCAATAGGTGTTTTCTGTAATTATAAAGGTGTTAAGCCATGTAGATGGAGGTGTGCTGATATAAAAGGCTTCACCAATAGGGTATAACCCTCGGGGAGTTATATTGTCTGTATCATTTTGTTTGTTTCCTATACCAGCACTGCCAACATAGGCTGGGCAGGTGATATTTTCATCTGACCATACACCACCGTTTAACGAAAATAGATGTGCCTTTATTTGGTCTTTAGTATCTTTTATTATTACAAGCTGTTCTATTTCTTGTTTTTCAATATCTTTTATGCTGTACCCACTATTTTTTATAAGCTGTTCAAGTGTGTTTTCTGTTTTTTCTGCTGTGGGTTCAGCTGTTGAAATATCACTATAGGGTTCTGTTGAAGTTTGTATTGGAGCTTGAGTTGGTATAGTTACTATTTCTATTTTTGTAGGTGTGGATTCTGTAACGTTTACATCTGGGGATGTGTTTGGGGTTGTGGTAATTGCTGTGCTTTTTTCAGTTGATATTTTAATTTCTTCGGTAGAGCTTGTTGCTTTTTCTGATGATATTTCTGTATGCTCTAAGCTGGAAGTATTATTTTTTATCTTACCTTCTATACTGTTTTTATCGTGGATAAGCGTAATACATAGAATACTTAATAATAAAATTACTGCTGACAATATTACAATTGCTACGATATTATTTTTATTATTATTACTCAACAAGCTCACCTCATTAACAGAACGTAAAAATATTAATATAATGTAAAAATTCTTTGTACCACTGTTGAAGTATTTTTTATAAAATGATATACTGTTTATGTTTATAATAAATGGGAGGGAATTATAATGGTAACATTATATCTGGCGATTCCTTGCTATAATGAAGAAAAGGTTTTAAGAGATACATCTTTGAAGCTTTTAAAGAAATATAGTCAATTAATTAGCGAAAAAAAGATATCAGAAAAGAGTAGAATTGTTTATATAGATGACGGATCTAAGGATAAAACATGGGAGCTTATAAAAGAGCTTAACGATTCAAGCCCCTTTATTTTGGGCTTGAAAATGAGCAGAAACCGAGGTCATCAAAATGCACTTTATGGTGGTTTGATGACTGTTAAGGATTATGCTGATGTTGTTATATCAATAGATGCTGATTTGCAGGACGATATAAACGCAATTGATAAAATGCTGGATAAGTATAACGAGGGCTGTGACATTGTGTATGGTGTGCGTAAAAAGCGTGAAACTGATACATTCTTTAAACGCTTTACAGCTGAGGCCTTTTATAAAATGCTGAAATCTATGGGAGCAGAGGTTGTGTTTAATCACGCAGATTTTCGCTTAATGAGCAAAAGAGCGTTAGAAGCTTTTGCAGAGTTTAAAGAGGTAAATCTGTTTTTACGTGGTATGGTGCCAATGGTTGGATTTAAAACAGGTATAGTAGAATATGACCGTTTTGAGCGTACAGCAGGTGAAAGTAAATATCCACTTACAAAAATGATAGCACTTGCTTGGCAGGGCGTAACCTCTCTTAGTATTAAGCCTATAAGAATGATTATGTGGCTAGGTATTTTTATATTTATTGTTGCCATACTATTTGGTTTATATTCATTATGTTCATATTTCTTTGGCTACACAGTTTCGGGCTGGACAAGTACCTTTATATCAATATGGGCAATTGGAGGCTTACAGCTTTTTGCAATTGGCGTTATTGGTGAATATTTGGGTAAGGTATATCTTGAGACAAAACAAAGGCCAAGATATATAGTTGAAGAATTTATAACTGATGATGTTAAAGCTACAATAAATAATAATGAAAATTTATATGAGGTGAAATGATGAAAAAGTTTATTTCTGTATTAATAGCACTATGTATTATATGTGCAACAATGGTTTTTAGTGGTTGTGAAAAGAGTGCAGCAAGTCAGTTGCCTGAACAGTATACAACCCCTGATATGAGCTTTAAGGGGCTTAATCTTGAATGTATGTCAGGTGGTAATACTCATACTATGGTAAGAAATGATATGGTATATACTGATTTCGGACAATTTGTAATAGATGATCAGGCTGAGAAAGGTAATGTGCTAAAGTCAGTTACAATTACAGAGTCAACAGCAGAGGCATATCATGATACACAGACAGTAGCTGTATTTAACGCTGAAATTGAGGCCGAAAGTGGAGATATACCTTCTGGTCAGTATTATATGGCGGCATATTTTACCTATGATACCACTTTGCCAGAGGATGTAAAAATGTATCTTATAAATTATTGCTTTGTAGATAATTATGTAGTTGATAAAATAACTACAGGATTATTTGATGAGAGCTATGAAAAGATTAAGGATAAATTTTGATTAAGAAAATAGTACCTTTATAACCGTTAAAAATATTTAACGGTTATATTTATGTGAAAGGATATGTTATGACACAAGATAAACTTACAAGCCTGAGAAACAAGCTTATGGAAAACGAGTTTGCCAGAATGAATAATATGCAGAGAGAGGCTGTATTTACAACAAAGGGTCCTGTGCTTATACTTGCAGGTGCAGGCAGTGGAAAAACTACGGTGCTTGTAAATAGAATAGCTAATCTTGTAAGCTGGGGCAATGCGTACAACAGCAGTTATTTTAAAGAGCCTTTAAGTGATGAAGAAATTGCAGAGATGGAATCAGCTGTAAATAACAAAGCTGAGCTTTCAGCAGATTTAAAGAAAAAGCTATATGTTTACCCTGCAAAGCCTTGGCAAATTCTTGCTATTACCTTTACAAATAAAGCAGCAGGAGAGCTTAAAGAGAGAATAATTGCAAGAGTACCAGAGGCTACTGATATATGGGCGTCTACCTTTCATTCTACCTGTGCAAGAATTTTAAGACGTTATGGCGAAAGACTTGGCTATACAAGTAAATTTACAGTTTATGATACAGATGACCAACGCAGACAGATGAAGGAAATACTTAAATCTATGAATGTAGATGAAAAGATATTACCTCACAGAAGTGTGCTTACAGAAATATCAAGAGCAAAGGACCAACTGAAAAGCCCAGAGGATTTTAAACAGGAGGCTATGAGCGACAGCAGAAGAATTACAATTGCTAAGGCATATGCAATTTATGCAAAGCGTTTGAAGGATTCTGACGCTATGGACTTTGATGATTTAATTTACAACACAGTAAAGCTGTTTGAAGAAAATACAGATGTGCTTGAGTATTATCAGAATTTGTTTAAATATATTATGGTGGACGAATATCAGGATACAAATATGGCACAGTACAAGCTTATAAGTATGCTTGCAGAGAAGAATAGAAATATATGTGTAGTTGGTGATGATGACCAAAGTATTTATAAATTCCGTGGTGCTACAATAGAAAATATTCTTAGCTTTGAGAAGAATTATCCAGACGGTAAGGTTATACGTCTTGAGCAGAATTACCGTTCTACAAAAACAATTCTTAATGCAGCTAACAGCGTTATTGCACATAATGAAGAACGAAAAGGAAAAACATTGTGGACAGATAATGCAGTGGGGGATAAGATTGTTGTGCATACAGCACTTAACGAGCGTGACGAGGCAAAGTATATCTCTGACAATATTCTTGAGCAGGTTGCAAACGGAAGAAAATTCTCTGACTTTGCAGTTTTGTATCGTACTAACGCACAATCAAATATAATAGAGCAGAATATGGCTCGCAGTGGTATTCCACACCGTTTAATAGGTGGTCATCGTTTCTATGACAGAGAAGAAATTAAAGATATGACTGCATACCTACAGGTTATTAATAATACATCAGATAATATAAGACTACGCAGAATTATTAACAAGCCAAAGCGTTCAATAGGTAATGCTACGGTAGAAAAGGCTTCTGAAATTGCTGATGTTACAGGAGAGAGCCTGTATTATGTAATAAGCCACGCTGAAGATTACGAGCCACTAAAAAGGGCAGTATCAAAGCTAAAGGAGTTTACTGCACTTATTGATAGCTTAGTAGAATATGCAGAGGATGAGGATACTACAATCTGTCAGCTGTATAATGAAATTCTGGAACGAATCGATTACATAAGTGCATTGAAAAAGGAAAAGGAAGACCACGAAAGCCGTATTGAAAATATCAACGAGCTTATGACCAATATTAAAAACTACGAGGACGATAACCCAGAAGAGGCTTCATTGTCAGGCTTCTTAGAGGATATTGCACTTTTGTCTGATATTGATAATTACGACTCTGATTCTGACAGCGTAGTGCTTATGACATTACATTCAGCTAAAGGTCTTGAGTTCCCAGTGGTGTTTATACCAGGTGCAGAGGACGGAATTTTCCCAGGTATGCAATCTATAATGAACCCTACTGAATTACAGGAGGAACGCAGATTAGCTTATGTGGGAATTACACGAGCTAAAGAAAAGCTGTATGTTATTCACGCAAATTACCGTATGCTGTATGGTGCAACAAGCCACAATAAATTGTCAAGATTTATTAACGAAATACCAAAGGAGTTGGCAGATGTAACCTCAGCCCTAGTTGAACGTAGCTTTACAACACCTACAGGAGCTTCAACAGGTGTACAGCGTACAGGTGCAGGCTCTACAGCAGGAAATAACGGATATTTAAGCAGTACATATGCAAAGGCAAACAGCTTTGCAAATCGTACATACCAGCCACAATCAAAGCCAGCACAATCTGGTGTAAGCTTTAAAGCTGGTGATCAGGTTATGCATAAGGCTTTTGGCAAGGGTATGATAGTATCTGCAAAGCCAATGGCTAATGATACATATTTAGAAATTGCCTTTGATAAGGTAGGCACAAAAAAGCTTATGGCTAACTTTGCTAAGCTGGAGAAGATTTAAACCAAAACCACTCCGAAAGGAACATACAATGAAAACAAGTGATTTTTATTATGATTTACCACAAGAGCTTATTGCTCAAACACCTGTAGAGCCTCGTGACAGCTCAAGGCTTATGGTTATAAACAGAAAAGAAAATTTTGTTGAGCATAAGAATTTTTATGATATTATAGACTATTTAAAAGAGGGCGATTGCCTTATTGCAAATAATTCAAGGGTATTGCCTGCAAGAATTTATGGTACACGCTCAACAGGTGCAAGAGTTGAGTTTTTGCTTTTAACTCAGGTACGTACCAATGTATGGGAATGTCTTGCAAAGCCTGGTAAAAAAGCACGAGAGGGTGCAGAATTTACCTTTGGAGATATTATGAGCTGTAAAGTTTTAGAAGTTCTTGAAAATGGCAACAGAATTGTTGAATTTAATTGTGGTGACGAGAATTTCTATTCTGCACTTGATAAGGTAGGGCAAATGCCACTACCACCATATATTACAGAAAAGCTAGAAAATCAGGAGCGTTACCAGACTGTTTACAGCAAAGAATTAGGTTCAGCTGCTGCACCAACAGCAGGCTTACACTTTACACCAGAGCTTATGAAGAAAATAGAAGAAAAGGGTGTAAAGATAGGCTATGTTACACTGCACGTTGGTTTAGGTACATTTAGACCAGTAAAGGTTGATGATGTTACAAATCATAAAATGCATTCAGAGCATTACGAAGTACCAAAAGAAACAGCAGAGCTTATAAAAGCCACAAAAGAAAACGGTGGCAGAGTTATAGCTGTAGGTACTACAAGCTGTAGAACTCTTGAGTCGGTTGCAACCGAAAATAATGGTGAGGTTATACCTTGCGAGGGCTTTACAGAAATTTTTATCTATCCAGGCTATAAATTTAAGGTACTTGACGGACTTGTTACTAACTTCCACTTGCCAGAAAGTACACTTATTATGCTTGTTTCAGCCTTTGCTGATTATAATACTATTATGAATGCTTATGATATAGCAGTAAAAGAGAAATACAGATTTTTCTCCTTTGGTGATGCTATGCTTATACAGTAAAAATCAATATGATTATTAAAGAATTTGGTAAAGAAAATAAAAAGGTAATAATGCTACTTCACGGTGGTGGTTTATCGTGGTGGAGCTTTAAAGATGTTGTAACACTTTTAAAATCAGAATATCATATAGTTATTCCAATTCTTAATGGTCATTCAGACAGCGACAAGAGCTTTACAAGCATAGAGGATAATGCTGAGGAAATAATAAGCTTTATTAAACAGAACTATAATGGTAAAATTTTTATGCTGGCTGGATTATCATTAGGTGGGCAGATATTATTAGAAATTCTCTCTAATCAGCCAGATATATGTAGCTATGCAATAGTAGAAAGTGCGTTGGTTTATCCAATGAAAACCACACATAAGCTTATTGAGCCTACATATAAGCTTTGCTATAATCTTATTAAGAAAAGGTGGTTTTCTAAGCTTCAATTTAATTCTTTGAACATCAAGAAGGATTTATTCGAGGCTTATTATACCGACACCTGTAAAATATCTAAGGCTGATTTAATAGCTATGCTAAAATCAAATTCTGATTATTCGTTAAATCACAATATAAGGAATTGTAACGCAAATGTACTTGTTATTGTTGGAGATAAGGAACGAAAAATTATGATTAACTCTGCAAAGAAGATACATAGCTGTATTCCTGAAAGTGAATTGAAGATTTTAAAAGGATATACGCACGGAGAGTTAAGCATTAACCATGCAGAGGAATATGTGCGAATTATAAACGATTTATCTAAGAAAGGTGAACATTAAAATATGTTTAAGGTAATAAAAAAAGAAGGCAATGCAAGACGTGGCGAGCTTAACACTGTGCATGGTACGGTGCAAACTCCTGTTTTTATGAATGTTGCTACCTGTGGTGCTATAAAGGGTGCTGTAAGTGCATTAGATTTAAAGGATATAAAATGCCAGATTCAGCTTTGTAACACATATCATCTTCATTTAAGACCAACTGACGAGGTTGTAAAAAAGCTGGGTGGACTTCACAAGTTTACAAGATGGGACGGCCCTATTCTTACCGATAGTGGTGGCTTTCAGGTTTTCTCACTTTCTAAGCTTAGAAATATCAAAGAAGAGGGCGTTTACTTTTCTTCACATATAGACGGAAGAAAGATATTTATGGGACCTGAAGAAAGTATGCAGATACAATCAAGTTTAGGTTCGACAATAGCAATGGCGTTTGATGAATGTATGGAAAACCCTGCTGAATATAACTATGCTAAAAATTCAGTAGCACGCACAACCCGTTGGCTAAAGCGTTGCAAGGATGAGATGAATAGACTTAATCAGCTTGAGGATACTATAAATCCAAATCAGCTGTTGTTTGGTATTAATCAGGGTGCAACCTATGATGATTTGCGTGTTGAGCATATGAAAGAAATCAGCGAGCTAGACCTACCAGGCTATGCAATAGGAGGCTTAGCAGTAGGAGAGCCAGCCGAGGTTATGTATCACATAATTGATAAGGTAGAGGAGCATATGCCACAGAATAAGCCTCGTTATCTTATGGGGGTAGGTACACCTGTAAATATTTTGGAGGCTGTTTACCGTGGTGTTGATATGTTTGACTGCGTTATGCCAAGCAGAAACGCAAGACACGCACACCTATTTACTTGGGAGGGTATACGCAATATTTTTAATGCTAAATATGCCCTTGATACAGCCCCTATTGACGAAAAATGCGATTGCCCTGTTTGCCGTAATTTCGACAGAGCATATCTTCGCCATCTCTTTAAAAGTGGAGAAATGCTTGGTATGCGTTTGGCTGTAATGCATAATCTTTATTTCTATAATAATCTTATGGAAGAAATAAGAAAAGCACTTGATGAAGACAGATTTACAGAATTTTACAACACCTACAAAGACATTTTAGGTAGAAGAATATAATTAAAATTCATACTTGAATAGATAATTATTTGTGGTATAATATTTACTATATCTTATTTGGAAATTGAAAGGAAGATACAGAAATGAAAAATGTAATCTCAAAAATAACTCTTCTAGCAATGGGTATTATGGCTACAATGGGCTTAACATCTTGTGCTCCAGCAACTACTGATGCAGCAGCTCCAGAGCAGGGTATGGGTGGTATGCTATCAATGTTAGTTGTATACGGATTGTTCTTTGTTGGTATTTACTTTGTTATGATAAAACCACAATCAAAGAAGAGAAAAGAAGAAGAAGAAATGAGACAAAGCCTTGAAATCGGTGATGAGGTTATTACTATCGGTGGTGTAAAGGGTAGAGTTGTAAGCATTAAGGATGATGAATCATTCATTCTTGAAACAGGTCCAGACAGAACAAAAATTCTTTTCCAGAAGTGGGCTATTTCTACAATTGTTACAGATAAGCCAGAGCTTAATGCTAAAGCAGACAATAAAAAGAGTAAGAAAAATAAGGTAGAAGAAAAATAATTTTTCACCTCTATAAAAAATCCCTCGACTGTATTTATTATCAGTTGAGGGATTTTTTATAGTAATATCTTTTTTTAACAGTAAAGGACAAGAGACACTGACGCAGATAAGAAGTAAAAAACCAACAGTAAAGCAAAATCCACATTGCTGTACTGCTGGTTGTTTTTTTGTGATTATTCTTCGATTTTGTCAAGTGCCTGTGCAAGGTCTGCTATAAGATCAGCTTTATCCTCGATACCACAAGACATACGAATAAGCTCTGCAGGTACACCTGCTTCTTGAAGCTGTTTGTCGTTTAATTGACGGTGGGTAGTTGTTGCAGGGTTTAAACAGCAGGTTCTTGCATCTGCAACATGAGTTTCTATTGCTGCAAGCTTTAGACTGTTCATAAATATCTCAGCAGCAGCTCTGCCACCCTTTAGACCAAATGATACTACACCACAGCCACCATTTGGCAAATACTTCTGAGCGATTTCGTAGTATTTATCACCAGGTAGACCTGAGTAATTTACATACGCAACCTTTGGATGATTCTGTAAGAACTCTGCTACAGCCTGACCATTTTCAACGTGTCTTGGCATACGTACGTGAAGTGACTCAAGACCAAGATTTAGTAAAAATGCATTCTGTGGTGACTGAATACAACCAAAGTCACGCATTAGCTGAGCAGTACACTTTGTAATAAATGCACCCTCTTTGCCGAATTTTTCAGCATAGGTAATTCCGTGGTAAGACTCGTCAGGAGTACATAGACCAGGGAATTTGTCAGCGTGAGCCATCCAGTCGAATTTACCAGAATCTACAATAGCACCACCAACAGCAGCACCGTGACCATCCATATATTTTGTTGTAGAATGAGTTACAATATCAGCACCCCACTCAATAGGTCTGCAATTAACAGGAGTAGGGAAGGTGTTGTCGATAATCAATGGTACACCGTGATCGTGAGCTGCCTTTGCAAAGCGTTCAATATCAAGAACAGTAAGTGCAGGGTTTGCAATAGTCTCTCCGAATACTGCACGAGTGTTATCCTGAAAAGCTGCGTTAAGCTCCTCGTCTGTACAATCAGGAGAAACAAAGGTAACTGTAATTCCCATTTTAGCCATTGTTACAGATATAAGGTTAAAGGTTCCTCCATATATAGATGATGAAGCAACAATATGGCTTCCACATTCACAGATGTTGAAAAGTGCAAAAAAGTTTGCAGCCTGACCAGAAGATGTAAGCATAGCAGCTGTACCACCCTCAAGCTCTGCTATTTTAGCCGCTACATAGTCATTTGTAGGGTTCTGCAAGCGTGTGTAGAAGTAACCACTTGCCTCAAGGTCAAACAGCTTGCCCATATCCTCGCTTGTGTTATACTTGAATGTAGTAGACTGCACAATAGGAATTTGTCTAGGTTCACCGTTACCAGGTGTGTAACCACCCTGAACACATTTTGTGTTGATTGTATAATCCTTCATTTATATTTCCTCCTTTAGTAAAGTTAATTTACAATATTGTAATTACCATTATACCAAAACTCAACAAAATTTCAAGAAGTATTATTATGGGAATTATGAAAGATATTATTTGATTATTATTTTCCCATTTTGTCAATCAGCTTGACCATCTCTTCGATTTTTTGCTGGCGTTCGTCGGGGTTGCCACTTTCAAAGGCTGTTTTAACACAGTTTTCCATATGACCTTTTAGAATAAGTGTATTTACCTTTTTAAGAATAGCCTGTGTAGCCATAATTTGTGTAGCTACATCTATACAGTAACGGTCGTTTTCTATCATATTAAGGATACCGTCTATCTGTCCTCGTGCTGTTTTTAAAAGGTTTGATGCTTTTTCGCAATCGCACTGCATTATTGAATCTCCGTTACAGTGTAGCCAGCTTCTGTGATTACAGCTGTAAGAACATCGTCAGCTACATCGCCTGTTACAGTTGCACATTTGTTTTGTAAATCTACTGTAGCTGTTGCTCCGTCAATTGCGTTTAGAGCCTTTTCTACTGCACCTGAGCAATGTGGACACATCATACCTTCAATAAAAATCTTCTTTGTCATAATTTTTTCTTCCTCTCTTATGTTTATATTAACGGCAAGATTATTCTCGCTGTTTTCTGACTGGCTATATTTAAAATGTGGTTTGAATTTGCGTAGTCTTAATGCATTAAGTACTACACAAACCGAGCTTACACACATTGCAGTAGCACCATACATAGGGTTTAGCTTCCAGCCTAAAATACTGTAAAATGCACCTGCTGCTAATGGAATACCAAGTGAATTGTATATTAAAGCCCAGAAAAGATTTTCTTTTATATTCAGCATAGTTTTGTGACTTAGCTGAATTAGCTTTACTATATCTGTTAGGTTGCTTTTTACCAGTACAACATCAGCTGAATCAATAGCTATATCTGTTCCTGCACCAATTGCAATGCCTACATCTGCTTTTGCAAGTGCAGGTGCGTCATTAATTCCGTCGCCAACCATTGCAACTCTGCGTTTTTCTCCCTGTAGCTGTCGCACCTTTGCTTCTTTATCCTGTGGCAAAACCTCAGCTATTACATTTGATATATTACAAGCCTTACCAATAGCATTTGCTGTGGCTGTGTTATCACCTGTAAGCATTACAACATCAATATTCATATTTTGCAGTTCCTTAATAGCTTGCTTACTGCTCTCTTTTATAACATCGGCAACTGCTATAATACCGATTATATTCTGTCCCTTTGAGAAAATAAGAGGTGTTTTACCCTGTGAAGCTAAGGTGTTAATATTGCTTTGATGCTTAGATATATGAACATCATTTTTTTGCATAAGCTTTAGATTACCAGCAAGTATTTTTTCACCGTTTATTTTGGCAGATACACCCATTCCACCATAGCTTGTAAAATCGCTTACAGAAAGCTTGTTATATCCAACAGCTTTTCCGTATTCAACTATTGCATTAGCTAGTGGATGTTCAGAAAGCTCTTCTAGTGAAACAGCTATATCTGTAAGTGTACCTTGATTTACCTCTGTTGCAATAATATCTGTAACCTGAGGCTTGCCTTTTGTAATTGTTCCTGTTTTATCAAGAATAACGGTGTTTATTCCACCTGCTGTTTCAAGTGCTTCGGCTGATTTTATAAGAATACCCATTTGAGCCCCTCTGCCTGTGCCTGTCATAATAGCTGTAGGAGTAGCAAGACCTAATGCACAAGGACAAGAGATTACAAGCACTGCAATACCTGTTGAAAGAGCAAATTCAGCAGTTGCCCCCACTAAAAGCCATACAACAGCCGAAATAACTGCAATCGCAATTACAATAGGTACAAATACTCCACTGATTTTATCTGCAACCTTTGCAACAGGAGCTTTTGTGGCTGATGCCTCTTCAACTAATTTTATAATTTGATTAAGTGTACTGCTTTCGCCAACCCTTGTAGCTCTAAGCTCAACATAACCACTTTTATTTATGGTTGCACCTATCAGATTATCGCCTACAGTTTTCTCTATCGGCATACTCTCGCCAGTAATAACAGACTCATCTACAGTACAGCTACCCTTTATAATTATACCGTCAACAGGTATTGTGCTACCTTGCTTTACTGCAACGATATCATCCGTAACAACATTTTCTATAGGTATTTCTATTGTGCTTCCGTTGCGAATAACAGTAGCAGTTTGTGGTTTTAAGCTTATTAGTTTAGTAATAGCATCAGTAGTTTTTCTTTTAGCCTTACTTTCAAGAAATTTACCCAAGGTTATAAGCGTTAAAATTGTACCTGCCGACTCAAAGTATAGATCCGTAGAATATTTATCTACAAGCTGTAGGTTGTTATGTCCTAGTCCCCAGCCTATACGATATATAGCAAATATACCATATATAATAGAAGCAGAAGAGCCTATTGCAATAAGTGAGTCCATATTAGGGCTTAGCTTAAAAAGATTTTTAAATCCATTTTTGAAAAAATGAAAATTTATAAATACAATAGGAATTGTAAATAAAAATTGGGTAAATGCAAAGCTAAGAGCGTTTTCTGTGCCGTGCAAAAAATGGGGTAGAGGCATACCTAGCATATGTCCCATTGAAATGTAAAATAAGGGAATAAGAAATATTATAGAGGCTATAAGCCTTTTCTTGGCTGATTTAACTTCATCGTTAGCTGTGGTTGTTTCTTTTTGTGTAGGCTGTTTACCCTTTATACTTGCACCATAGCCTGCATTTGTTACAGCAGATATAATATTTTGTGCATTAATCTTACCTTCATCAAAGCTAACCTCCATACTGTTAGTAAGGAGATTAACCGATACATTCTCTACACCCTCAAGCCTTTGTACAGTTTTTTCAACTCTTGCACTACAGCTTGCACAGGTCATACCTGTTACATTAAAAAACTCCTTTGGCATATTATCACTTCCTTTATAAAAATTACACCCCTCCCACAGGGGGTGGTGTAATTTTATTTTAACTCTATATATAATTTTGTCAATAGCTTCTTTCTGTTTTTTAGATATGATATGAAAATTCGAGCTAAAATAAACCTATTATAATGTCGAGATAAGTGAAAATAAACTTGCTTTTTTTAGGGTAATAGACTATAATTTATATAAAGGGTCACAAAAGTCACAGAATATGTCTTTTTGTGTCACTAAAGGTCAGTAAAAGCTTGCTTTGGGCATATAAAAAAGCAAAGAGTAAGGAAATGAGTGCGATTTTTATAGTAGTAGCATAAATTTAAGGAGCAGTTATGTTTATAGGTAGTTATCAGCATAATATAGACGCTAAAGGGCGTGTGATAATACCAGCTAAGTTTCGTGAGGAGCTTGGCGAGTGCTTCTATGTAACTATGGGTATAAATAATTGCCTTTTTGTGCTATCAAAAGAGCAGTGGGAGCTATTTTTGGATAAGCTGAATAATCAGCCTATGTCAAAGGCTACCGATATTGCAAGGTTTTTCTGTGCTGGTGCTACCGAGGCTGTACCGAACTCTCAGGGTAGAATTTTAATTCCTGAGCATTTAAGAAAATATGCCGGTATAGATAAGGATGTAACTGTGATTGGCTCTGGTAACAGAGTTGAAATTTGGAATACTGATAAATGGAATGAGTATCTTGAGAGTCAAACTCAAGAAAGAATTAAAGACGCAATGGAGCTTTTAGGGATTTAAGCTATGCAATCAAAACAATATTGCATATGGTAAACAAAAACGGAGGTGCTGTAAATTGACTTTTTCTCATAAGCCGGTATTATTGAACGAAACTATAGACTCACTAAATATAAATCCGGACGGAATTTATGTTGATGGTACAGCAGGTGGTGGAGGACATTCCTACGAAATTTTGAAGCGATTGTCTCCAAAGGGCAGACTTATATCAATAGACCAAGACCCTGACGCTATTCAGACCGTTACTGAAAGATTCAAGGATTTTGATAATTCTATAATTTGCAAGGGTAATTTTTCTGATGTTGTAAGCATTGTAAATAATCTTGGAATATACGAGATTGACGGTATAATGCTTGATATAGGTGTTTCTTCAAGACAGCTTGATACACCTGAACGTGGCTTTTCTTTCCACCACGACGCACCACTTGATATGCGTATGAGTCAGGCTGGAGTATCTGCGTATGATTTAGTAAATGATTTACCATATGAGGAGCTTGTTAAAATTATAAGCCACTATGGTGAAGAAAAATTTGCAAAGCAGATAACAAGAGCAATTATCAGAGAAAGAGAAAAGTCTCCTGTAGAAACAACATTACAGCTTGCTGAAATAATTAAAAGTGCAGTGCCTGCTTCAAAAAGAAGAGAAGGGCACCCTGCAAGACAGACCTTTCAGGCTTTGCGTATTGCTGTAAATGGAGAGCTTGACAGATTAAAAGAGGGCTTAGACGGTGGTTTCCAGCTTTTAAAGCCTCAAGGAAGAATGTCAATAATAACCTTCCATTCATTGGAGGATAGAATAGTTAAAAGAGCTATGGCACAATGGTGCGTAGGCTGTACCTGCCCAAAGGATTTCCCAGTATGTGTATGTGGAAATAAGCCAAAGGCAGAGCTTGTTTTCAGAAAGCCTGTAGAGGCCTCTGAGCAGGAGCTAAGTGAAAATCCAAGAGCCAGAAGTGCAAGATTAAGAGCGATTAAAAAGCTGTAATTTTTTTATTTTACTTTTTATAAAAAGCCTTTGACAAACCTAAGTATATGTAGTAGAATGTATTTGTTAGGTACGATTGCCTAAAAAAATTAGGAGTTTCTTGTTGAAAATTCATAAATTTAAGGTTATTGTACAATTATTATAAAAACACTGGTTTATATATTCATATTTTTATTGTTTTACTATATTTAGTTGTTTGTTTTAGGAGTAAGGGAATTTAGAATTTGTTTTTTAAGGGTATATAAGGATTATATTTAGTAAGAAATTGTAAATTGATTTTCTAAGCCGACTTAGAGGTTTAGCTTTATAGTAAGAATATTAGAAGAAAAAATGTGAACAGTTGTAGAAAATGAAATGTGATTATGTAAATTATTCGGGGTGATTTTATGGCTTTTATGTATAACAAAGATTACGATATATCTCTGTTTGAAACAGAGGAGATAAATGAAGAAGAAAAAGAAAAAGAAATTAAGATAAAAAAAGAAATAGAAGAAGAGGCAAAAGAGGAACAGCTTAGAAGAAGTAAAATTGAAAGTATTGTTAAAGGTATAGCCTGTGGTGCTATTGTTGCTGTAATGCTTGGCTGTGTAATTATGAAGCAGGCACAGCTTACAGAGTTAAACCAGCAGATAACTAATGCTAACAAAAAGCTTGAGGAACAACAGAGCTTGTATATACAAACTCAAATGAAGGTAGAATCAAAGTATTCTTCTGATATTGTTGAGGAGAGTGCACAGTCAGAGCTTGGTATGAGTAGAGCGGACTCTTACCAGAAGGAGTACATAAGTCTTTCAGAGGGAGACAAAGCAGAGGTTTCTGAAACAGGTGGAACAAATATTTTTGAGACTATGGCAAACGCAATTGCTGATTTATGGTCTTAATATATGTATTTTAACATAAACATATAAGGAAATAATTAAAGCGGTTGTAACACTTGGGAGAATATCCCTGTAGTTGTAATCAGTAAAGGGAAGATAAAATATTTATGCCCTTTACTGACTACTGTTACAGCCCTTATTTTTTGTAGATTGAATTTGTGTTGATTTTTATAAACGGGAGGAAACTATGACGAATGTGGGAAGTAATAAAACTATTATAAACAGATCCAAAATCCTGCTTGTTATATTGTTGGTAATAGGCTTTGGTCTGGCTATTTCAAGGTTGTTTTATTTTAGTATTATACGAGGAGATGAGCTTCAACAGCGAGCCTACTCTCAACAGCTTAATGATACAACTATTTCAGCAAAGCGAGGCACTATATATGATGCTAACGGAAAGATACTTGCACAAAGTGCCACAGTATGGCAGGTTGTTCTTGTTCCTAAGTATATAGAAACTGACGAACAGCGTACATATATAGCTCAAAGATTGGCTGAAATTTTAGATTTAGAGCAAGAGACTGTTTACAACAAAACTAAAGGTAATACATATTATTCAGTTGTAAAAAGGCAGGTTGAAACAGTTGAAAAGGATAAGGTTGTAAAGCTGGTTGAGGAGCTTGACGAAAAATTTGACCTTGGTGACGCTATATATATGATAGAGGACTATAAGCGTTACTATCCTTATGGCGATTTTGCTTCGACAGTAATAGGCTTTACTGGATCTGACAGTGCAGGTCTTGAGGGTATAGAATATCAGTACGATTCTTATCTGACAGGTACACCGGGTAGAATTATAACAGCAAAAAATGCAAATGGTACCGATATGCCTTTTGAGTATGAGCAGAAAATTGAAGCTCAGGACGGTAATAATCTGGTGCTTACAATTGATGAAAATGTTCAGCATATAATGGAAAAGTACCTTCAGCAGGGCATAGAGGAAAATAAAGTACTGAATAGAGCAGTTGCTATTATGATGGAGGTTGAAACCGGAGCAATACTTGGTATGGCTGTAGAGGGTGGATATGACCTTAACGATCCTTTTACAATCGCCGATGAAAATATCTCAAAGGAGATTGCAAGTCTGCCAGCAAGTGAACAGGGAACAGCTGAAAGCGATGCTCTTGCAAAGCAATGGAGAAATAAGGCTATTGCAGATACCTACTATCCTGGTTCTGTATGGAAGGTAATTACATCTTGTATGGGCTGGTCAGAGGGGGTTGTTTCTGACAGTAGTACATACAGCTGTAGTGGTTCATATATTCCTTTCGAGGGTGCAAACTCTATACATTGTCACAACACAGCTGGTCACGGAATACAAACATATACACAGGCACTTTGTAATTCCTGTAACCCAGCATTTATGCAAATGGGTAATGCAATTGGTGCTGAAAAGTTCTGGGAATATTATCAGGCCTTTGGATTCTCGGAAAAAACAGGTATAGATCTACCAGGTGAACAGTCTGACATCTTCTTTGGTGACGGAACCGGCGAAATGGCACCAATGGACTTAGCAGTTGCATCATTTGGTCAGAACTTTGCAATTACACCTATTCAAATGGTTACAGCTATTTCTGCTGTAGGTAATGGTGGTAAGCTAATGCAACCATATATAGTAAAAGAAATTACAGATTCAGCCGGTAATGTGGTTGAAAGCAGAACTCCTGTTGTTAAACGACAGGCTGTATCTGAGGAGGTTGCTAAAAAGGTTATAGCTGCAATGGAAGAGAACGCTGCAACAGGCTCAGGTAAGAATGGATATGTTGCAGGCTATAAAGTAGCAGGTAAAACAGGTACATCAGAGAAAAAGGTTTACAACTCAGACGGTAGCCAGCAGTATATAGCTTCCTATTGTGGCTTTGCACCTGCTGATGACCCTAAGGTGTGCTTGCTTGTTTACTTTGATACTCCTACAGGTGCAAGCTATTATGGTAGCTCGGTAGCGGCTCCTGTATTTGCAAATATTATGAATGAGGTTCTTCCGTATATGAATGTAGAAACAAAGTATACAGAAGATGAAATTTCTCAAATGGATACCACAGCCGAAAATTATGTGGGTATGTCAGTTAGTGAAGCAGAGAATCTAGTTGCACAGGGTGGCTTTAACGCTGTGGTTTATGGCGAGGGTGACACAGTAGTTTCTCAGGTTCCTACAGCTCAGTCAAGACTACCACAAAATGGTACGGTTGTACTGTATACAGATGAAGAAAGTATATCTGATGATGTTGTTGAGGTTCCTGATTTAACAGGTATGTCGGTTGCAGATGCAAACACTACAGCATCATATTATAATCTGAATATAAGTATAGTTGGTTCTAATTCTAATGGAGAGGGAATATCCTATTCACAAGATATAGCCCCAGGCTCTAAGGTTAAATCGGGTACTGTAATTTCGGTTAACTTCCAGCAAGACAGTAACTACGGTAGTGGAGTAATGTAAAAAATAGGAGCTTTGTATGACTATGCATCCTACATAGGGTGCATAGCCGTACTTGTATAATAATGATTTAAATAATGTGGAGGTCAAAAAATGGAAAATTGTATGATAATTTTGGCGGCTATTTCATCATTTGTGATTTCTTCAGTTATAGGTAAGTATTTAATACCTGTACTTCACAAGGTTAAATTTGGTCAGCCTATAAGAGAAGAAGGTCCTCAGTGGCACCAGAAAAAATCAGGAACACCTACAATGGGTGGAATTATGTTTATAGTTGCAGCTGTGGTTGTATCTGTAATTTGCTATGTGATTTTGTGTATAGCAAACCCTGGTTCAAGAGACTTTATAGATCATCTTAAATTTTATTCAGGTATTATAATGGCTGTGCTTTTTGGAGCAATAGGCTTTATTGATGATTATATTAAGGTTGTTAAAAAGCATAATCAGGGTCTTACAGAAAAGCAGAAATTAGTTCTACAGTTTTTAGTAGCTATTGCATATGTGTTTACACTTTATCTTGGTGGCTGTGGTTCAGCTACTGTTGTTCCTTTTATAGGTGTTGTTGATTTAGGAATATTTTATTGGATAATTTCTGTAGTGTTTATAGTTGGTTTTGTTAATGCAACAAACCTTACAGATGGTCTTGATGGTCTTGACGGTTCAGTAACATTCTTTGCTTCACTTATACTTATGGTTATTGCAGGCTTTGTAATTGATACAGGAGCTTCTATTCTATCATCATCACTTGCAGGTGCTTGCTTAGGATTTTTAATCTGGAATTTCTACCCTGCAAAGGTATTTATGGGTGATACAGGCTCATTATTCTTAGGTGGATTTCTATGTGCAATAGCTTATGCTATGAATATGCCTATATTGCTTATTGCTGTTGGTATTATCTATATAATAGAAATGTTCTCTGTAATTTTACAGGTAGGATACTTTAAGATTACTAAGGGTAAAAGATTATTTAAGATGAGCCCTATACATCATCATTTTGAGATGTCGGGTTGGTCAGAGGTGAAGATTGTAGTTGTATTTAGCTTAATTACAGCTATTGTAGGAATTTTAACATTCCTAGCTGTATTTTTTACATATAGTAACGTTAATTAATTAGTTGTATGGTGGTGAAGTAATGGAAAGCTTACGATATGAATCTAATCAAAGAATTAAAAATCACCGCAGATATTTAGAAGAAAAAGAAAGAAGAGCCACCGTAGTAAAAGAAAGAGGAAGAGCAAAAAATGTGGATACTGAATCCATAGATGAAACTGTTACATCACGTAAGAAAAGAAGTCGTTTTAAGCTGTTTTCAGTGCGTGATGGTATGGATATGCCGTTCTTCTTTTTGGTGCTTAGTTTATTGGTAATAGGAATTGTAATGATGTTCTCGGCATCATATGCATTTGCTTACTATACAACTGAAAGTAGTTATTATTTTCTTATACGTCAGGCAATTTTTGCAGTTGTTGGTGTTGCAGTGATGATATTAATTTCATTTTTTGATTATCATCATTTCCATAGATTAGCTTTAATTGTACTTGCCGTAGCATATGCTTTGCTTGTATTAGTTTTGTTTATGCCAGCTGTAAATGGTGTACACAGGTGGATTGGATTGGGGATTTTCTCTATTCAGCCATCTGAGATTTTGAAGTTTGCAGTAATTCTTTTTTATGCACACTGGGCATCAGTTTATTTTGAGAAAATGGACACACTAAAATATGGCGTGTTGCCTGCATTAGTTGTTGGTATTCCTGCACTTTTATTACTTGCTTTAGAGCCTCATTTCTCTTGTATTGTAATCATAGTTTTACTGCTTGCGATTATGATGTGGATTTCGGGTGTAAAAATCAGATGGTTTTTACTAGGTATAGCGTTGGTAGTTCTGGCGTTTGGTGTTCTTTATATTACTGACTCCTTACAGTACGCTATGGAGCGTCTTGATGGCTGGGGAATGGCACTTGAGAAAGATCTATCAGCTGATATGCAGGCTACAGTATGGCAGACAATGAATTCACTTTATGCTATTGGCTCGGGTGGTCTTACAGGACTTGGCTTAGGTCAGTCAAGAGAAAAATATTTGTATTTGCCAGAGCCACAGAACGACTTTGTATTTGCTGTAGTTGTAGAAGAGCTTGGACTTATTGGTGGCATAATTATACTTGCTTTCTTTGCGTTGTTTGTATGGCGTGGAATAATGATTTCATTAAGAGCTAAGGACAGATTTGGAATGTTCTTAGGAGTTGGTCTTGTTTCTCAGGTTGGCTTACAGGTAGTTCTTAATATTTTGGTTATAACCGACACATTACCTAATACAGGTATCAGCCTACCATTCTTTAGCTATGGTGGTAGTTCGCTTGTGATGTTGCTTGCACAGATGGGTATAGTGTTGTCTATTTCGAGAAATTCAAATATCAATAAAACATAAATCGGTTTTTAAAGCGAGGGGTTTGAAATGAAAGTAATTTTAGCAGGTGGTGGCACAGCAGGACATATAAATCCTGCACTTGCAATTGCAGGTACGATAAAAGAAAACATAAAGGGTTCAGAAATTCTTTATATAGGTGCTAAGGATGCAATGGAAGAAAGACTTGTTCCTCAAGCAGGCTATAACTTTAAAAGTATTAAGATAAGTGGTTTTAAAAGAAGCTTTTCTCCAAAGGCAATTGCACATAATATTGCTACTGCAAAGCGTGCAATTACTTCAAGTATAGAGGCTAAAAAAATTATAAAGGAATTTCAGCCTGATATTTGTATTGGTACAGGTGGCTATGTAAGTGGACCTGTATTGCGTACAGCAGCAAAAATGGGTATTCCTACTCTTATACACGAGCAAAATGCTTTTCCTGGTGTTACAAATAAAATGCTTGCAAAGGAAGCAAAGGTTGTAATGCTTGCAAACCCTGACGCTAAAAAGCATATGGGTGGTGATTATAACTTCGAGGTTACTGGTAACCCTGTAAGAAAAGAAATCATCACTGCTGACAAAGCAAAGGCAAGAGCTAAGCTGAAATTAGATGAAAGACCTGTTATACTTTCATTTGGTGGTAGCTTAGGTGCAAGAAAAATTAATGAGGCTGTTGCTGACTATATAGCACGAAGTGGTAACGACGGTAAATATCAGATTATTCACGCTTATGGTAAATTCGGCAAATGGTTCCCAGACCTTGTTAAGGAAAAGGGCTGTGATATTGATGAATGCAGTAATCTTGATATTCGAGAATTTATAAACGATATGCCAGACTGTCTTGCAGCAGCTGACCTTGTAATATGCCGTGCAGGTGCTATGACAGTAAGCGAGCTACAGGCTCAGGGTAAGCCAGCTGTTTTAATTCCTTCACCAAACGTTGCAGAAAATCACCAGTTCCACAATGCAATGTCTTTGGTAAATGCAAATGCAGCAAGTATTATTGAAGAAAAGGATTTAACAGCCGAGAAGCTTACAAAGACTGTTGACGATATGGTTAAAGACCCTGTAAAATTACAGCAGTATGCAGAGAACGCAAGAAAAACTGCTATATTAGATTCTAACGAGAGAATTTTAGGAATTATAAAAAGGGTTTTGGATATTAAATAAAACAATAATCACTAATACAGGCTTTCTGACATATAATGTGACAGAAAGCCTGGTGGTTAAAATAGATACGCTACAAGCTGTGCATCTTGTTATATAACCCACAGGCTTAAATGATATCTATATTATAAATATAGTTTCATTTATTTTAGCAAAGAGGGTGTAGAGCTTGGCAGAGTATGTTATTAATGGTTGCCAAAGGCTTAATGGCTGTATTGATATACAGGGTGCAAAAAATAGTGCCTTGCCAATATTAGCCTCAACTATTTTATGCAGGGGTGAGGTTGTATTACACAACTGCCCAAAGCTTACCGATGTTGATACATCTGTAAGAATATTACGATATTTAGGTTGTACAGTTTATCATGATGATAATACAATTACGGTAGATAGCAGTGGCTTGTATAGGAATGATGTGCCTGTTGAGCTTATGAGAAAAATGCGTTCATCAATTTTATTTTTGGGTGCAATTCTTGGCAGAGTAGGTCAGGCGAAAATGTCTTTACCAGGAGGCTGTGAGCTAGGACCCCGACCAATAGATTTACACTTGTCATCATTATCACAAATGGGTATGATGCTAAAGGAACAGCACGGGTTGCTTGATTGTAGGACTGATAAAGGGTTACACGGTGCAGATATTACATTGTCGTTTCCTAGTGTAGGAGCAACAGAGAATATTATGATTGCAGCTGTATGTGCTAAGGGTATTACAACTATTACCAATGCTGCACGAGAGCCTGAAATTTGTGATTTGGCTGAATTTCTTAATAGCTGTGGTGCAAGAATAACTGGAGCTGGAGAAGGTACAATTTACATAGAAGGTGTAAGAGCACTGGGGTGTGCCCAACATATAATTATTCCTGATAGAATAGTTACCTCTACATATATGGCGTCAGTAGCTGTAAGTGGTGGTAAGCTGTTTTTAAAAGGAGCTTTGCCATCGCACTCGAGCAGTGTTAATTCAGTTTTTGAGCAATGTGGTTGCCTTATTGATTATGCACCCGAGGGTGTGTATATATCGGCAACTAACAGACCCAAAAAGATAAGATTAATACGCACAATGCCTTATCCGGGATTTCCTACAGACGCACAAGCACCTGTAATGGCTATGTCCTGCTTTGCACAGGGAACATCTGTATTTGTGGAAAATGTTTTTGAAAGCAGATATAAGCACGTAAGCGAGCTGTGCAGAATGGGTGCTGGAATTTATGTGCATGATAAGGTGGCTGTGGTTGAAGGTGTTGAAAGGCTTTTTGGTGCCTCTGTAGAAGCACAGGATTTAAGAGGAGGAGCAGCACTTGTAGTAGCAGCGTTAGGTGCAGAGGGTACCACCAATATAAAGGGTATAAAATATATAGAACGAGGCTACGAGGAATTAGAAGTATGCCTTAGTATGGTGGGTGCAAATATTAAGAAAATATAGCACAAAAACTCAATATTTTTTAGTTGATTTCATTTGTCGCAAGACGAATTTCATATAACGAAAGCTTATATATTTTGTTGCAATGCTGTAAAATGAATAGTATTGCTATGGTGAGGGATGTATAAATGGAGCGAAAGGATAATAGGCGTGACACTGTCAGACAGAGAGGCTCTGATAGTGCCACGCAACGAAGAAATAGAAACAGAAATTATAATAATGCTACTTCACGAGAAAGAGCAAAGCGTAATTCTGAATATGGCAAGGATAGGACAAGCAGAGAGCGAAGTAAATCAGCCCATTATTCAGATAGAGAAATAATAAGGCAGAGAAAATCGCAAAATGAGTCAGTTGCTGAGAAACACAAACAGAGAGATCATAGAGTGGATAATTTTGATTATTTATATAAGGAAAGTCCCTTCTTTTCAAAAAGCTCTGTTAACGGTAATGTTAAAACCAGAACAAATCGTGCTGATGATTTTTTTGAGAATAAAGATTATAAGCCTTGGGATACCGAGGATGAATTTAATATAAGTACAGGTAAAGCTGATTTAACAGCAGACAAGCCTAGAGTAAAGAAAAGAGTGCCTACTAATGCTTCAAAGCTTGATTATTTAAAATCTGGTATGGGTAGGGTTTCTAAGAGAGTTCTTGTAAGCAGTGGCTCTGATGAAAATGATTATGAGGACGAGATAGAGCTTGACCCTATTACAGAAAGCATTAGAAATTCAAGAAATAATAAGAGATTACTTAATGAGCTTAACAGTAAGAAAAAGCCTCTTAGCAAAAAGCAAAGAAAATTCAAAAATGTATTTATGGCTGTAAGTGTGGCTATTGGTGTGTTTGTGATTGGTTTTGTATTGTCGCTTACTGTTTTATTCAGATGTGAGAGAATTATAGTTGAGGGTGTTACACGCTATGATGAAAAGGCTATTATATCAGCTAGTTCTCTTGATTACGGACAAAATATTTTTCTTGCAGACAGAGCAAAGGCAAGTGAAAAAATAGAAGGAAAATATCCATATATAGAAGAAGCTGAAATTCATCTTAGTATACCAAATGCATTAAAAATAAAGGTTACTGAGGCTACTCCAAAATATTACATACAGGACGGTACACGCTATTACATAATAAGCAAAAATAGTAAGCTTCTTGAAGAGGTAATTGAACGTGATCAGGATATTCCGACAATAATTGGATGTAAGCTTAAAAACCCTAAGGTTGGAGAAACTGTAGATGTAGAAAATAGCAAGGTTATTACAGTATTGAATGAAGTTGCAGATTCTATGACAGCCAACGCAGTAACGGGTATAAAAGAAATTAATCTTTCAGATATGTCTAATATAGAGTTGAATTATGAAAATAGAATAACGATTGTAATAGGTATGCCTGATGATATTAATTATAAGATTCGTACAGCTATGACAATTATTTATACAAAGCTATCTGAGGCAGATAATGGAAGACTTAACTGCTCTAACCTTGTAGAGGGTAGAACAGATGGTAAGGCTAATCAGTCATCGTTCAGACCGAATAATCTGATTATAGAGGATACAACTGAACCAGCAACCGAAGCACCTACATTGCCTGTTGTTCAATCCTCTACCGAGCCACAGACAGAGGTAATTGATGATGAAAATGACAGCTATGTAGATGAAAATTATTCAGATAATACTGCTGATGAATATAGCAACGAAACAATAGCTGATGATTATTCAGAGGAGAATTATACAGATGATACAGCAGAGTATTCAGATGATTACAGCTCTGATAATGAAGAATAAGCAGATAGTTTATTGTTAATTTGTGTAAAATAACAATAAAATTTTAAATTTTTAATTAATAAATATCGTTAGGTTATTGAAATTTTGCAAGTAATGTGGTAAATTTATATGTAGTGAAGTATAAACTAATATACTAATATAAATTAATGACTAATTTACTCTTTGGAAAGGGTTTAGTAGGAAATTAGGAGGATGTACAGAAATGGCTTTTGAATTAGAAAAGGAATTCACTGAAAATGTGCCTGTAATCAAGGTAATTGGTGTAGGTGGCGGCGGTGGTAATGCCGTAAATAGAATGGTAAAAATGGGAGTTCGTAGTGTTGAATTTATCGCAGTAAATACTGATGACCATGTTCTGCAGTTCTCAAGTGCCAGTCAGAAAATCCAAATTGGTGAGAAAGTTACTCACGGTAAGGGTGCAGGCTCTAAGCCAGAAATTGGTAGAGAAGCAGCTGAAGAAAACCGTGAGGAAATTCAGGCAGTTCTAAAAGATACAGATATGGTATTTATTACAGCTGGTATGGGTGGTGGCACAGGTACAGGTGCTGCTCCTGTTGTTGCTGAAATTGCTCATGAAATGGGTATTTTGACTGTTGCTATTGTAACTAAGCCTTTCGCTTTTGAGGGTAAGAGAAGAATGGAGCAGGCTGAACAGGGTATTGCTCGTTTGCGTGAGCATGTAGATTCACTTATCGTTGTACCTAACGAGAGATTAAAGTTTGCAAGTGAGCAGAGAATTACACTAAAGAATGCTTTTGACCTTGCTGACGATGTTCTAAGACAGGGTGTACAGAGTATTTCAGACCTTATCTTAATTCCTGGTCTTGTAAACCTTGACTTTGCTGACGTAACATCTGTTATGAAAGAGGCTGGCTATGCTCATATGGGTATCGGCTATGCTACAGGTAAAGAGAAGGCAGAGGAAGCTGCAAGAATGGCTATTACAAGTCCACTACTTGAAACATCAATTGACGGTGCAAAGGGTGTAATCGTTAACATTACAGCTTCAGCAGATATCGGTCTTGATGAAATTTCACTTGCTTCTTCAATGATTACAGATCAGGCAGATTCAGATGCAAATATTATCTGGGGTGCTGTACTTGATGAAAATATGGAAGATGAGATGAGTGTTACTGTTATTGCTACAGGCTTTGCTTCTTCTGATAATTTTGTAAAGGCAGAGGATAAGGTAGTTAAGAAAACTGTTGCAAGACAGCAGCCTGTTGAAAGACGTCAGGCTCCAGCTACAACATACAGAGATACTGCTCCTGCACCATCAAGAAGATTAAATGATGCAGATGATGACGATACTTACTACGATATTATGTCAATTTTTAACCGTAAGTAATAATTATTATTGTTAATAAAATAGAAATGCAAAAAGCCAAAACCATTTTTGTGGTTTTGGTTTTTTGTCATTAGTTGGGATAAAATGATTGAAATTCCGATAGCTATTAAGTAGTAACCCTAATAAACCTCTTAGCATATTTTATAATTAGTAAAATAATATCTGTGTTTTTTCACATAAAAGATTATTTTTAGAATTAGACAGACTATGTTAAGGGAGTGAGATTATTGGCTGAAAAAATAGTAGCCTTGGCTGGAAATCCTAATGTAGGTAAAAGTACAGTTTTTAACGCTCTTACAGGAATGAAACAGCATACGGGTAACTGGGTGGGCAAGACTGTAAGTAATGCTTTTGGGGATTATAAATTTAATAATATTGATTATACCCTTGTTGATTTACCCGGAACATACTCTTTGCTTGTAAGCTCAGAGGAAGAGGCTCAAGCAAGGGATTTTCTTCTTAGTAATGATATAGATGCAGTTATTGTTGTTGTAGATGCTACCTGTTTAGAACGAAATCTTAATCTTGTTTTACAAATAATGGAGATAAGCGAAAATGTAGTAGTATGTGTTAATCTTTTAGATGAGGCGAAAAAGAAAAAAATAATTGTAGATGTTGACGAGCTTTCTCTGTATCTTGGTGTTCCTGTAGTGGGTACCTGTGCAAGTAAGGGTAGGGGGCTTAATGAGCTTAAAGAGGCTGTGGAAGGTGTTGTAACACATAGCAGAAAATACTTTCCTACAAAAATAGAGTACAACGAAAAGATAGAAGATTATATTGATGAAATATCAACAAAGATTGATGGCGATTTTACAGAGAAAATAAAACGATATTATTCCCTAAGAATTATTGAAAATGATAGATATGTGATAAAGCATTTAAAGGATAGTAAAATAAAAGCTGTTATAGATATGTTGAATTTAGATTGTAACTATTCAGCAGAGAAGCTTAGGGACGATATAGTTAATTCAATAATGAAAAAATGTGAATACATATATAGCAAAACTGTAGTTCTTGAAAACCCCGAATATAATCATAAGGATAGAAAAACAGACCGAATACTTACATCAAAAATCACAGGAATACCTATAATGATACTATTACTTCTTTTGATTTTTTGGCTGACAATAGTTGGAGCTAATTATCCTAGCCAATGGCTTTCTTCGTTTTTTAGCTGGTTTGGTGAAGTTCTTACTAATTCTTTGCAAAAAATAAGCACACCACCAATTTTGGTGAGTATGCTAATGGACGGAGTTTATACAACCACAACGTGGGTTATTGCAGTAATGCTACCACCTATGGCGATATTTTTTCCGTTGTTTACGTTGCTTGAGGATTTAGGCTATCTTCCACGTATAGCCTTCAATATGGATAGCATTTTTAAAAAGGCTCATTGTCACGGTAAGCAGTGCCTTACAATGTGTATGGGAATAGGCTGTAACGCTTGTGGTGTTACAGGGTGCAGAATTATTGATTCTCCACGAGAAAGACTCATAGCGATAATTACAAATTCCTTTATGCCTTGTAACGGAAGATTCCCTGCTATTATCAGTCTTTTAACAATCTTCTTTGCAGGTATGCTTGCGTTTCCTTTTGATTCAATCTGTACAGTACTTATTCTTATGCTTGTTGTATTGCTTGGGGTAGGGTTAACATTTTTAGTGTCAAGAATACTGTCAGGTACATTATTAAAGGGTGAAAGCTCATCATTTACGCTGGAGCTTCCACCATACAGAAAGCCTCAGATTGGTAAAATTATAGTACGCAGTTTATTGGATAGAACACTTTTTGTTCTTGGTAGGGCAATTGCTGTAGCAGCTCCTGCTGGTTTGGTGATATGGTTGCTCACAAATATTCAAGTGGGTAATCAAAGCATAATTCAATACGCTATAGATTTTCTTGCACCTGTGGCACCTTACTTTGGTATGGATAGCATAATTCTAATAGCATTTATTTTGGGGTTTCCTGCAAATGAAATTGTAATACCGATTATGATTATGCTCTATACAAATACAGGTGTTCTTACAGAAGCAACGAATACTGCACAATTGCAAAGCTTATTTGTTGCAAATGGTTGGAGTATAGTAACAGCTATTTGCGTTATAATATTTTATCTTGCTCATTTCCCTTGCTCTACAACCTGTATATCAATATATAAAGAAACTAAAAGTATAAAGTGGACTTTGCTTTCATTTTTTATACCTTTAGTGTGTGGGCTTACAATCTGTTTTATAGTTTCAAATGTTGCAAGGCTATTTGGAATATATTAAAAGGTAAAAACCGTATCATTTCTGATACGGTTTTTTAGTGTCACAATATTCACATACAATAAAATCGCCGTTTGGCTTGAATTCCTTAGGCATATATGGTTCGCTGTGTGTTATACATTTTGGATTAACACAACCAGTGTTATCAGTAATAACTCTACCTCTTGAGTATGAGTATTTTGAGCCCTCTAGTGTAAGCAGTATTAAAGCCATTCTTGCGTACATTCCGTAAACAGCCTGCTTAAAGTAAACACATCTTGGGTCGTCGTCTATATCCTCTGTAATTTCATCTACTCGTGGTAGTGGATGAAGCACCTTTAAATCCTCTTTGCCAAGCTCCAGTCTCTCTCTGTCTAATACAAACACACCCTTTTGAGCGTTGTATTCCTCAAGGCTTGCAAAGCGTTCACGTTGAATACGTGTCATATAAAGAACATCAAGCTCAGGCATTGCCTCCTGTAGTGATGTAACCTCTACATATTCACAGCCCTGCTTGTCCAAAATTTCTTTAGTATAGTCAGGTACACCAAGCTCTGGTGTAGAGATAAGAACAAATTTGTTGCCCTCAAAATGTGACATTGTATCTATAAGAGAATGTACAGTTCTGCCATATTTAAGGTCACCACAAAGTCCTATTGTAAGGTGATTAAGTCTGCCTTTTTCATTGTGCAGAGTTACAAGGTCGGTAAGAGTTTGAGTTGGGTGTAAATGTCCACCGTCACCGGCATTTATAATGGGAACACGACTATATAAAGAAGCACCTTTTGCACTACCCTCTAGAGGGTGACGCATTGCTATTATGTCAGAGTATCCACTTACAATTTTTATTGTATCCTTTAGTGTTTCGCCCTTTGAAACTGATGAGTTTTGAGGGTCTGAAAAGCCGATTATAGAGCCACCAAGTCTTAGCATTGCAGTTTGAAAGCTCATTTGAGTTCTTGTGCTTGGCTCATAAAAAAGAGTAGCCATAATTTTACCCTTGCAGGCTTCGCTATATTCAGAAGGATTAGCCATAATCTTTTCTGCCAGATGGATAATCTCATAAAGGTCAGAGAAAGAAAGTGATTCAAGGTCGATAATATGATTTAACAATAGAAAAACACCCTTTCATTTATACTTTATTAATTTTATCACAATTTGTCAAAATGGCAATAGCTAAAATAAAACTTTATTCTCTATGTATAAAAATATTTCTTTTCTTATTTAAAAACTTGAAATATATAAGTGTATTTATAGTGTTATAAAATATTACATTATGGAATATTGACAAAAAAAGTGCGTGTGTTAAAATATATTTAATGAAATCACAGGTTAGGAGATGTTACCAGTGCAGTAATAAATTTTTAAAGAGTTTATTAAAAATTATTTACAGAGGTGCAACGAAAAATGAAAAAATTAATATCAATATTACTGACAATTACAATGCTTTTAGGTATTATAGCTTCAATGCCAGTGAGTGTATCAGCAACAACAGACAGTGAACTTATATATACCTACAAAGGTGGTAGTTGGAGATACAAGTTAACATATAATGGTTGTGGTTGCATAATTACAGGCTGGAACGACGATTATACTGGAGATATTATTTTTACTGATATTCTAATACCAAGTTCGATAGATGGTCTTCCAGTGGTAGGAATAGAGGATTATGCATTTTATGGTAGTTCCTTAGGTGGAATAATGCTTCCTGAGAAGATGGATTTTATTGGTGATTATGCATTTGCTTATAGTGATTTAACTTACATAAGATTACCTGGTTATGTGGGGAATATTGGTGATTATGCATTTGCTAATTGTGGTAATTTACGTACTGTAGATCTTCCAGGGGGGATGACTACTATTGGTGAAGGTGTGTTTTCTGGTTGCCGTAGCTTAACCTATTTGAGTTTTTCAGATGATATCACTGATATTAGTGATTATGCATTTTTTGGTTGTAATATAACTAGTTTAGAACTTCCGGATAGTGTTGAGAATATTGGTGCTTATGCCTTTGCTGAATGTTGGCGTTTAACCAACGTAAAATTTCCTGACAATAATATTACTATTGCTGAAAGTGCATTTTATTATTGTGATTGGCTAACTAGCATAACACTTCCTTCTAATTTACAATGGGGAGATGTATATCAGTTTCGAAAAGCATTTCTAAATCATTATACACTTGCTAATATAGAAATTTCATCAAATAACAAAAATTATTTTTCGGTAGATGGTGTATTGTTCGAAAAAACAGAAAACGGAGCACCATCAATGTTAGTTTGGTATCCTGCCGGAAAATCATCGGATAATTATACAATCCCTGAAAATGTTACAATTGTTGATTACGGTGCATTTGCTTATTGCAAAAAACTAAACAGCGTAATAATTCCGGATGGTGTTACTACTATTTGGCCGTATGCATTTGATCACAGTAGTCTAACCAGTATAACAATTTCAGATAGTGTTACAACTGTTGCTAATAATGCATTTCAAGGTTGCTATAGTCTTAGTGATGTATATTACACTGGCAGTAAAAGTGAGTGGAATAGTATAAGCATATCCTTATATAATGAATGCCTTACAAACGCAACTATACATTTCAATTACGGAAAGTCAGTAGCAGGTGACATAAATGGTGACGGTGAAGTTGCAGTAAATGATGTTATTTACGTACTTAAATATGTAGTTGGCAATGCAGAATTAACAGATGAACAGATTGCAAAAGCAGATTTAAATGGCGACAGTAAGATAACAATACTAGATGCAATTATGCTTCAAAAGCTTATTCTTGAGGTAGCTTAACTGAAATTATTTATGAATTAAATTATTTAAATTTAAGGGTACCACTCATTTTGGGTGGTATCTTTCTATTATTGAGAGATAATAAAATTAAAACCTATTGACAGAACCTAAAAAACTGTTGTAAATTATATATATAATATATGTTATAAAAGGAGATACTTTATATGATTTCTATTGCAATAGATGGTCCTGCAGGTGCAGGTAAAAGTACAATAGCTAAGGCTGTTGCAAAGCAAATGTCTTATATTTATGTGGATACAGGTGCGTTGTACCGTTCCATAGCATTAAATGCAATTACAAATAATATTGATGCTGATGATGTTGCTCAGATTAATTCTTTACTTAAGAATACAAATGTGGAGCTTAAATTTATAAACGGAGAGCAGAGAGTTTTCCTTAATAATGAAGATGTATCAGATAAGATAAGAACAACTGAGGTTTCAATGATGGCATCAAAGGTGTCAGCTGTGCCAGCTGTGCGTGAATTTTTGCTTGAGCTTCAAAGAGATATAGCAAGAAAAAACAATGTTTTAATGGATGGAAGAGATATCGGTACAGTTGTATTGCCAAATGCACAGGTTAAAATTTTCCTTACTGCTTCACCTGAGTGTAGAGCTAAGAGAAGATATGACGATTATGTAGCAATGGGTATTAATGAGGATTATGAGAAAATTCTTGCAGATATAGTAAAGAGAGATTATGATGATTCTCACCGTGCTATTGCACCACTAAAGCCTGCCGAGGGCTCTGTAACTGTTGATACATCAAATGATACGTTACAGCAATCTGTAAACAGAATAGTGGAAATTATAAATAATACTATAAATTAATCAGGAGAAATATATATGTCAAAGCAAAAATCACCACAAAAAAGCTGGCTCTATTTTATAGCAAGGGTAGTAGTATCACCTGTTCTTAGAGTTTTGTACAGAGTTAAGTTCAGGAATAAAAATAATATACCAAAAGAGGGAGCTTATATAATAATCTCTAACCATTTATCAAATCTTGACCCATTATTGCTTGCTATGGGTCAAAGTAATCGTAAGCTTAGATTTATGGCTAAGTCTGAGCTTTTTAAGAATAAGCTATTTGCAAAGCTTATTACTGGTTTAGGTGCATTCCCTGTAGTAAGAGGAGAGGGTATAGAGCAAGAGGCTATATCAACAGGTGAGGAAATTCTTGAAAATGGTGGAGTAATGGCGATTTTCTTTGAGGGTAAAAGGTCAAAAACAGGCGAGTTTTTACGTCCTCGTTCAGGAGCTATGATTATAGCACATAAAACCAATACACCGATTATACCTGCTTGTATTACTCCAGAAAAGAAAGTTATGAAGCTATTCAGAAAAACAAGAATAACATTTGGCGAACCAGTTACACCAGCTGAGCTTGGCATAACTACAGGTGGTGCAAGAGAGCTTAGAGATGCATCTAAAAAGGTAATGGAAATGCTAAAGCAAATGCGAGAAACAGAGGAGTTTTAATATATTATGAAAAACATAACTTTAGCTAAAACAGCAGGCTTTTGTTTTGGTGTAAATAGGGCTGTTAACTTGGTTTATGAGCTTTCAGAAAAAGAGAAGGTTTGTACACTTGGCCCTATTATCCACAACACAGAAATGGTTAAGGAGCTTGAAAAAAAGGGTGTAATAATAGCCGATAAGCCTGGCGATGTAAAAGAAGATTATATCGTTGTTATTCGTTCACACGGTGTAGCTAAAAGTGTATATGACGAAATAAATAGTATGGGCTTAAAATATGCAGACGCTACCTGTCCTTTTGTTTCTAAGATTCATAAAACAGTTGCAAAGGCTGGTAGAGAAAATTCTATAGTTTTAATAATAGGTGATAAAAATCACCCCGAGGTTAAGGGTATAGAAGGTCATTGTAATGGTGAATTTTTTACAGTAAAATATCACGATCAGGTTGAAAAGCTAATAAATGACAACCCAAAACTTAAAACAGAATCGGTAACGGTTGTATCACAAACTACATTTGATGTATCAGAATGGAAAAAAAGTTTAAAAATTATCAAAAAACTATGTACAAATGCTGTAATTTTTGATACAATATGTAATGCAACGGCAGAAAGACAAGAAGAGGCGAGGTCTTTAGCTGAAAAAGTAGACCTTATGATAGTTATTGGTGATAAAACCAGCTCTAATACCTGCAAGCTGTACGAAATATGTAAGCGTGTGTGTAGTAGAACATATCTTGTAGAAACCTACAGAGATTTATCAACAATCGACTTTTCAACTGCTTGTAACATTGGCGTTACGGCAGGTGCTTCAGCACCAGCCAGGATAATAAAGGAGGTACTGGATACAATGGCACAGAATCAAGTAAATTCCAGTGAAGAGAAAGAGCTAGACTTTGCATCAATGCTAGAGGAGCATTTGCAGAGCTTTAATACAGACGGGAGGGTAAAAGGCGTAGTTGAGAGAATCACACCTAGCGAGATTTTTGTTGATGTTGGCAGAAAGCAAGCTGGTGTAGTAAAGCTAAACGAGCTTACAGACGATCCAAACGCAAAGGCAGAGGATCTTGTTAAGGTTGGCGATACTTTAGATCTTTTAATTATGCGTACTAACGACCAAGAGGGTACTATTATGCTTTCTAAGAAGCGTGTAGATGCTCAAAAGGGTTGGGACGTAATTAAAGAAGCACTAGAGTCTAAAGAGATTCTTTCAGGCGTTGTTACAGAGATTAACAACGGTGGTGTTATCGCTATAACAAACGGCGTTAAGGTATTTATTCCTGCATCTCAGGCTACAGCTACAAGAGGTGAGTCTACAGAGGCCCTACTAAAGAAGAACGTAAGCTTTAGAATTATAGATGTAAACGATCGCAGAAAGAGAGCTGTAGGTTCTATCCGTTCTGTACTTAACGAGGAGAAGAATAAGGCTAAGGAAGAGTTCTGGGCTAGCTGCGAGGTTGGTAAGGTTTACACAGGTACAGTTAAGTCACTAACAAGCTACGGTGCATTTGTTGATATCGGTGGCGTTGATGGAATGATTCATATCTCTGAGTTATCTTGGAGCAGAGTTAAGCATCCATCAGAGGTTGTAAGTGTTGGCGATACTGTAGAGGTATATGTAAAGGACATTGACACAGAGAAGAATAACATTTCTCTAGGATATAAAAAGGCAGAGGACAATCCATGGGAGATTATGAAGAACAACTATCCAGAGGGTACAGTAACTGAGGTTGAGATCGTAGGTCTTACACAGTTTGGTGCATTTGCTAAGATTATCCCTGGTATTGATGGTCTAATCCATATTTCTCAGATTGCTAACCGTAGAATCGAGAAGCCACAGGACGAGTTGACAGTTGGTCAGAAGGTTCAGGCTAAGGTTACTGCTGTAGATCTTGAGAATAAGAGAGTAAGTCTTTCAATCAGAGCTTTACTACAGGACGAAGAGCCTGCAGAAGCAGAGTCTGAAGAAGCTACAGAAGAATAATTAGTGCTACATAGCATATATATCTAAATGAAGCCACACTCAGTGAATTGAGTGTGGCTTTTGTACTGAATGTAGGTTTATTTTATATTAAAAGGGGTAGGATATATTGAAAAAGAGAGAGTCAAATTATGATTTGTTAAGAATTATTTCAACCTTTACAGTCATACTTCTTCATGTAAATGCGATTTTTATTAATTTTGATTGTATGTATGATGGTTACAATAATATTATAAAAGCTGCTGTTGATATTTTAACTAGGTTTGCAGTTCCGTGCTTTGTTATGTCATCAGGAGCGTTTTTATTGAATAATGCTAAAAATAAAAATTTTAAGGAATTTTATGCAAAAACATTTTATAAAATAGGTATACCATTTTTAATAGCTGTATCACTGTTATTTTTGTATTCTGTAGTTACTTGTATACTATGGAAAGGTGATTTGCTTAAAGTTGTAAGGGATTTATTGGCAGGAGATATTTATAATTTGTGGTTTATGTATATGCTGGTGGGTTTATATATAGTTACTCCTATAATTATAAGATTTAAAGAGTCAGTATCAAATAAGGCTTATATAATAACATCTATAGTATGGATGTTTTTTGCCATAGTATCACAATTAACTACAACATATAAATTAGCTTATTCTTTTGGCGTTGTTTTTTCATATCTAGCTTACTTTATATTAGGCAATGTGCTATACGAAAATTGCAGAAAATATAAAAATTCTATATTGTTTTTTCTAGCTAGTATTTTAACATTTGCTTTTGTTTTTATTTTCAGATTTATTACAGGCTTTAATGAGAAGGATTATATTTTAAATCCATATAAAGTTTCTTTTATACCTTCAATTGTATTAGCTTCAGTTTTTCTTTTTATTGCATTTAGTAATATAAAAATTAATACTGATTTTAAAAAGCTTCCGGAAAAAACTTATATAATATATTTATACCATTCATTTGTTTACAATATGATTTTTATTATAATGGACAATATAGGTATTCCTATAAACGAAATGGTGACAATTCCAGTTGTAACCATTTTAACCTTTGTTATAAGTTGGGTTGTTTCTACAGTATATTTGAAAATCTGGCAAGCCCTGGAAAAGAAATTTTCTTTAAAGGAAAAATGGTTTTCAAAATTTAATACATAAGATATTATGCAGGTGCTACATAAATTTGTAGTATCTGCTTTTTTTGTTTTTTAGTAGCAAGTATTTATTTCTCGCATATTATATAAAATAAATTTTAAAAATTAGTGTACAAACTTGTATATTTGTAGGAATGTTTTTAAGCTTTTTTTCTATTTTATGCAGACGTATTGTTTGTAATAAAATGAAAGGGGCAAATAATGAAAGAAATGAAAAAAATCCACCTAAAGGTGTATTCTGACGGAACAGTTATATCTAGTAGTGATGTTCTTGGATATGTTGGTGAGCATATGAGTGATATGCTTGTTTTTGAGCTTCCAGATAAGTTGAAAAAATAATAGCTATACCTATGGGAGATAAGGTTGAGTATTTGTCAACTAATGTTAAAGAAAGTACAACATAATAAAGAAAAAGGGAGGAATTTTAATGATTTTAATAACAAAAATGGGAATGACCTTCCCTAAAAATGAGGCTCCTGATTTTGCTTCTATCAGACTTGTAACTGCTGAAAATTCTGATGTTAAACGATACATACTCAATTCATCAGATGTTGCTAAGCTTGATTTAATTACGAATGCATTTGATGGCAGTATAGCCTATTGTATTGATACAGGTAAGCTGTATATTAAGCATTTAAACCGATGGAATGAGGTGTAATAATGGATAATGTAATATTAACAGCTCTTTTTGATAGAGTAAAAAAGATTGAAAATCAACAAAATAAAAAATTTGAGCTTATCGAAGCTATTACAGTAGATAGGGAAAATTTATCTGTCATAGAAAGAACAAAGGAGCCAAACGGTGAATTATATAGCTTTGAAGAGATGCTTGTGAATTTTGAAATAGAAGCCTCTGATACAACCAGCTTTTTGCTGTGCCACGTTAATAATGTTGGTGTAGCAAATATAGGAGATCTAGTAAATACAACAAAACAATATAGTTCATTGCATATAAAAGGAAATAAAGGGATTTTGCTTGCTGAACATCAAACAGCAAGCCCAGCAGTTAATGCTAGTGGAATATTGCGAGTAAGAAATTTAGAATTAAGAGAGGTTGATTGTATAACAAGCCTTAAATTTTCTTGCAGTGTGCCAATTCCTGTTGGTTCTAAAATTACAGTTTATGCAGTTAGGAAGTGAAAAATATGATAATTGATTTTAATGGTATTGTTCGAGAAATGACTGCTGAGGAAATTGAAAAATTAGAATATTTAACAAGTCTTTTTCCTGAGAAAAATGAAATATACAGTGGTATTTTAGAGCGTATAAATCAGCTTGAAAAAGAAAGCACAAAGAATGTTCTTGAGTTGTCAACCTTAAAGGAAGCAATAAGTACAATGAAAAATTTATTGTTAGCTTATGATAAGTCAACAACAAATTAGAAACCTCTTTGATGATTATTAAATAAAGGTAAAGGGGGTGAGTGTTAATATGTCAATAATTTCAGAGCTTACCCAATTAGCAAAAGCTGAAATTGGTAACAATGGCAGTAAATACCGTAAATGGTTCTACAATCGCACAAGTGATTATTATGGTGTGAATTGGTGTGCAGTGTTTATCAGTTGGCTTTATAATCAGGTTGGTGGTGTGAATAAGTATATTGTAAAAACAGATGGTGCCGGTACTGTTGCAAGATATAGTGACGGTAAATACGGAAAATGGTATGAGCCTAACCAAATAACCCCTACAGAGGGCGACATAGTTATGTTTAGATGGGGTGGAAGCTATACAGATAAATACCACAGTGACCATGTGGGATATGTATAT
>JAXJUF010000016.1:0-22840 GCA_036309185.1 Acutalibacteraceae bacterium | reverse complement strand
GTGTAATGATGGCACCAATGCTGACCTCTAGTGCATTGGTAGGCTATATTTTTGAGCTACCTGAAAATGCTGATATAGATGCATTTAAAACAACATTAAAGGATTCTGCAAATCTTCGTTGGAATATTTGTGTAGAGGCTGAGGAGCTTATTGTTGAAAGTGAAGGCAACAAGGTGTTCTTCCTTATGTGCCCTAAGAGCTTTGAACAGCCTGAGGTTGAAGGTGATGCTGTAGCTGGAGATATGGATATACCAGCTGAAGATATGGTACCTGCAGAAGAGGGTACAACATTAGAATAATTTGTTGTTTCGGCACGGCAAGCACCGTGCCGAAACATTTATAAGGAGAAAAAATGCTATTTTCAAGTATTCCGTTTTTATTTTATTTTCTACCGTGTGTATTGCTCCTTTACGCAGCTTCTCCAAAAAAATTAAAAAACCTCGCACTGTTAATTTGCAGTTTAGTCTTTTACGCTTGGGGCGAGCCTCGCTTGGTAATCCTTATGCTATTGACCGTTTTTTTGGGGTATATACTTGGACTACTTACGGAAAAATATAACAAATATAAAAAATTATTTTTGACCTTATCTGTTATACTAAGTCTGGGATTTTTATGCTACTACAAATATGTTGATTTTTTCATTCAAAATATAAATGCAATAACAAATCTTTCAATCCCTTTGCTTAATGTGGCTTTGCCTATAGGAATCAGCTTTTATACCTTTCAGCTATTAAGCTATAATATAGATGTCTACCGTGGCGATGTACCTGCACAAAAAAGCTTTATAGATTTAGCTACGTATATTTCGTTATTCCCACAGCTTATTGCAGGTCCTATTGTTCGTTATAGCGACATAGAAAAGCAATTAAGCAAGCGTACTCATAGCTTTGAAAAAACTACAATCGGTGTGCATCGCTTTGTTATAGGTCTTTCAAAAAAGATTTTAATAGCAAACACACTGGGCGAAATATGTGATATATTTAAAGCCTCAAATGATAAAAGCATACTTTACTTCTGGCTTTATGCCATTGCTTTTTCGCTACACGTTTACTTTGATTTTTCAGGCTACAGTGATATGGCTATAGGTCTTGGTAAAATATTTGGATTTGATTTTGTAGAGAACTTTAATTATCCGTATATATCAAAAAGTATAACAGAATTTTGGCGTAGATGGCATATCTCTTTAGGCTCATGGTTTAGAGACTATGTATATATACCACTTGGTGGGTCACGAGTGGGTAAAATTCGCCTATTGATTAATATTTTAGTTGTATGGATGTTAACAGGCTTTTGGCACGGTGCAGAGTGGAATTTTATTTTGTGGGGGCTTTATTTTGCTGTTTTACTTGTTGTAGAGAAAACATTGTTATTAAAGTGGTTAAAAAATTCAAGAGTAATCAGTAGATTATACGTTTTGTTCTTTGTTATTATAAGCTTTGTTATATTCAACGCAGTATCGGTAAAGGAAGCATTTGATTATATTGGTGCTATGTTTGGTGCTGGAAGCTATCCTTTAATTTCATCAGAAGCAATTTTCTACCTGAAGGATTATTGGCTTGTTTTTATATTAGCTTTAATTGGTGCTACACCAATCCCAAAAAATCTAGCTTCCAAAACAAGGGTAACACAATGGCTTGAACCGATTGTGCTGGTGGCATTATTAGCAATATCAACAGCATATTTAGTTGATGGCTCATTTAATCCATTTTTATATTTTCGTTTTTAAGGGGGAATAAAATGAAAATTCAAAAATATTTATCAGTTGTTTTCTGTGCGACATTCATTTTATTTTTTTCATTTTGGTGCTTTTTTGTAGCCACCCCAGATTATTCCGAAAGTGAACGAAGAACATTGGCAAAGTTTCCGGAAATTACTTGGCAAAGTATATGGTCAGGCGATTTTGCAAAAAAATTTGAAGAATATACTACAGACCGTTTCCCTATTCGTGATAAATGGCGTAGTATTAAAGCATATACAAGATTAAATCTTCTTTTGCAAAAAGAAAATAACGATATTTTTGTAAAGGACAACCATATTTCAAAGCTTGAATATCCAATGAACACGAAAATGCTTGATTATTCAATTTCTTTATTTACTAAAATAGAAGAAAAGCATTTACAACAGAATGATGTTTATTTTGCTATAGTACCTGATAAAAATGAATATCTGGCTGATTTAAAAATTGATTACAGCGAACTTGAAAAATATATGTATGACAGACTGCAATTTTGTACTCCTATACATTTAAATCAATTATTGTCTGCTGAGGATTATTACTTTACCGATAGTCACTGGAGACAGGATAAAATAACTGATGTAGCTCAGCACATAGCAAAATGTATGGGAACTGATATTTCAGATAATTATACAGAGCTTAAACTGGAAATACCTTTTAAGGGTGTTTATATGGGACAATCAGCTTTAAGGTGTGAGCCTGATACTATCACATATCTTACAAACGATACTATTGAAGCTTTACAGGTAACAGGAGCTAATGCAGTATACGATATGAAAAAGGCAAAGGGCAAAGACGCTTATGAGTTTTTTCTGTCTGGTAATCAGCCTCTTGTAAAAATCAGCAATCCTAAAAATGCTGACGGGAAAAGATTAATTGTTTTCAGAGACTCCTTTGCTTCTTCGTTAATTCCACTTTTGGCAGAGGGTTATTCTGAAATAACAATGGTAGATTTAAGATATATGAATTCACAGCTTTTAGAGCAATTTATTGATTTTTCTGATGCTCAAGTATTGTTTTTATATAGCTCTACTATACTCAACAATTCAACCTCAATGAAATAGTATAAAGCACAAAAAACCTACTATCGGCTTTTCGATAGTAGGTTTTGTTACTATTTATTGGATATAATCTAATTATACTGGATGAACCTTATTTTCCATATCAACTAAAGAAGAGTTTACTCCCTGTTCCTTTTGTCTTCTTTTCTTGAAGAAATCTACAGCAACCTTTGGGAACATTGCGTATGTCAATACGTCCTCTTCTTGGTCAGCCCATTCCTTACATTCTTCTCTTAGCTTATCAAGCTCTGGCTCAAGTAAATCAGCTGGACGACATTCTACAGGCTTTTCGTCGCCTATAATGCTCTTTCTGAACTTAGGGTCTACTGGTACAGGTGTTGTACCGTATTTACCACCTACAAGACCTTTAAACTCATTTGTACACATCTTATAGCGTTCACCCATAATTACATTAAATACAGCCTGTGTACCAACTATCTGTGATGTTGGAGTTACAAGTGGTGGATATCCAGCGTCTTTTCTTACTCTTGGAACTTCCTCAAGTACCTCTGTCATCTGATCCTCTTTACCAGCCTGCTTTAGCTGTGAAAGCAGGTTAGAAAGCATACCACCTGGTACCTCGTACATCAATGCTCTTGTGTCAGTAGCAAGCATTGTTTGGTCTAGCTGACCACTTTCGATATACTTTTTACGAATACCCATAAAGTAATCACGAATCTCATTAAGAAGCTTAAGATCCAAGCCTGTTGAATACTCTGTACCGTCAAGAGCTGCAACCATTGACTCTGTAGGTGAATGTGAAGTACCTAAAGCCAAAGGTGACATAGCTGTATCAATAATATCAGCACCACTTTCTATACCCTTTAACAAGCACATTTCTGATAAGCCTGATGTTGAGTGTGTGTGTATCTGAATTGGTAGGTCTGTAGTTTCCTTTAGTGCCTTTACAAGCTCAGCTGTTCTTGTAGGAGTAAGTAACGCAGCCATATCCTTTAGACAGATAGAGTCAGCACCTGCATCAGCAATTCTTTTTGCATATTCCTTATAATACTCTGTTGTAAATACATCACCAACAGTATATGAAATAGCAACCTGTGCATGAGAGCCTTCCTTTTTAGCTGCCTTAATAGCAGTTTTAAGGTTTTTAATATCGTTAAGAGCGTCAAAAATACGAATAATATCCATACCGTTAGCAGCTGTTTTCTGTACGAAATACTCTAGTACGTCATCAGCATAATGACGGTAGCCAAGCATATTCTGACCTCTGAAAAGCATTTGTAGCTTTGTGTTAGGACACTTATCTCTGATTATACGAAGTCTTTCCCATGGGTCTTCGTTTAAGAATCTAAGGCAAGAGTCAAATGTTGCTCCACCCCAGCACTCCAATGAATAAAATCCAACCTTATCCAGTTTTTCAAGAATTGGCAACATATCTTCCATTGACATTCTTGTAGCAAACAAGGATTGGTGTGCATCACGAAGTACTGTTTCTGTAATTAGAATTTTCTTTTGTGGCATTTTAGCACGTTCCTTTCAATGTTGGATTTAATTATTTAATTGTTATCAGAACATCTCCTGAGTTTACGTTCTGACCCTTTGTAGCTGTAATGCTTTCAACTGTACCGTCAACAGGGCAGAAGATTTCATTTTCCATCTTCATAGCCTCAAGAATAATCAGACAATCACCATGCTTAACAGCCTGTCCTACACTTACCTTTATATCAAGCACAACGCCAGGCATTGGTGCCTTTACAGGCTCGCCTGAACCAGCAGTAGCCTGAGCAGGAGTTGGTGCTGGAGCAGCAACCGGAGCTGGAGCAGGTGCTGGTGCAGTAGCTACAGGAGCAGCTCCTGCTGAAAGCTCTTCTACCTGAACATCATAACTTGTACCATTTACTGTAATTCTAAGATTTTTCATTTTCGTTCATCCTCTTTTTTGTATGATATTTTATAAAATAAATAATTTACAATCAATTAATTGTGCTATGCTTCTTTGGCATTGTAGTAACTCTCTTACCAGCAAGCATTTCAAGAGCAGAATATAGCTTAAAGCGAATATCAGCTTCAGCAATAACATCGTTAACATAGCCATATGCAGCAGCCTTTAACGCTGTACATTCCTCTTTTTCATATTGTGCAACAACCTTTGCTCTTTCGTCCTTAGGTGCTGCCATTTTGTCAGCCCACATAATAGCTGCTGCTGTTACTGGTGGTAATTGAGAAATTGTAGCTGACTCTAAAGCAAAGGTAATATCAGCATTTGCTGCTGATCCTGCTACTGCAACATAAAATGCACCGTAAGCCTTACCTGTAACAACTGTAGCCTTTACTGTTGTAGCCTCTGCATAAGCAGCTGTAACCTTTGTAGCCTCAGTAACACTTGCAAAGCCCTCACTGTTGGCTAGTGTTACAACAGGAATTGCAAAAGCATCACAGAAACGAACAAATGAAGCCATTTTATTACACGCGTTTGAATCAAGAATACCACCCTTGGTAGCAACAAAGCCTGTTACAACACCTGCAATTCTACCTAAGCCTGTTACAGCCTCTGTACCGTATGATTTTTTAAGCTCAACAAATGTGTCAGCATCTACAATTTTTAAAATAGGGCATTTAACATCTGTTGCTGGCTCGTCTGCATCCATTACAGGTGAAACACTAAGATTATTTGATGGCAATAGAGTTACAAGCTCTTTTGTCATTTCAATAGCCTGTGCAGTATCCTTAGCTGTAAGGTGGCTTATACCAAGCTGTGCAACATTGTCAGCAGATGATTCCTCACCTGTAACGCTAAGTGAAAGCTCAGCCTTTTCAGACATAATTACAAAATCAGCACTTGCAGCATTTAAAGCACTTGTACCTAAACAACTACCTAATATTACAGAAATCTGAGGAACTACACCTGAAAGTCTGCTTACGCTGTTAAGCACTGCACCGTAAGAACCAAGCATATCAATTCCCTCAGCTAGCTTTGCACCCTTAGAATCATACATACCAATTACAGGAGTACCTGTTTTTTCAGCCAGGTCGTAAACCTTTTGTAGCTTTGCTGCATGAGCCTTAGACATTGCACCACCACATATGTCACTATTTTGTGCAAATGCATATACAGGACATCCATTAACTGTGCCGTAGCCTGCTATTACCTCGGTAGGATTACTTCCTGACATTGTATATGCGTCAATCTGAGTAAAAGTACCCTCATCAAAAAGAGTTGTAAGATTTTTATATGCAGATGATTTTTCAATCTCTGCCTTTATTGTTGACAGATTTTCTGTTGTCATCTATGTTCCTCCGTTCGTTATGAATAAAATTTTAAAAATATATACATATATTATAAGATATTTGCATAAAAACTACAAGTAAAAAAGAAAATAAACAGGCTTTTCGCACAATGTGACTATTTATAAAGCCGTTTTCGCTTGAGTTTTGTGCAATCTGCTAGCAACTGTACTATAAAATATATATTTACAAAACAGCTATTAAATTTATTCTTTACAGATTAAAACAATATTAAACCATTAGTAATAATCAACCTCTGTTGTATTTGTAGGAGCCTGTAATCTGTGAACCTCTTCCTTTGTAAGCTCTCTCCAAGAGCCTGATTTTAAACCACCAAGCTTAACCTGTCCTATCGCAATACGCTTTAATCTAGGCACCTCTAAGCCAACCTGTTCACACATTTTTCTTATCTGACGATTTCTGCCCTCACGCAAAATAATTTCAAGAACACATCTGCCTTCCTGTCTTTGAACAACATGAATTTCACAAGGTGCTGTTTTTCTACCGTCAATTACCATACCACTGCTCATTTCAACAAGCTGTTCTTCTGTTATAGCTGGTCTTACAGTAACACGATAAACCTTGTAAACGTGCTTTGATGGATGAGTAACCTTGTTTGCAAATTCACCATCATTTGTCATAAGCAATAAGCCCTCAGAATCTCTGTCAAGTCTACCAACAGGGTAAACTCTTGCTGGAATATCCTTAACAAGCTCAGCAACACACTTTCTATCAAGCTCATCACTCATAGTTGTTACATAGCCACGTGGCTTATTAATCATAATATAGTAACGCTTAGCCTTTGAGTTAGTTGAAATTTTTCTACCCTTAACAGTTACCTTATCTCTTTGTGGATTTACTTTATCGCCTATGGTTGCAACTCTACCATTTACCTTTACCATACCGTTTGCAATCATTTCTTCTGATTTTCTTCTGGAGGCTATACCATTGTCAGCCATATACTTTTGCAGTCTTACTAATCCATTGTTCTTCATTATTTGTCCTTCTTTCCGGCTGTGCATTTTATGCCCTGCCTATTTAGTATTTTTATTTTAAAACCACCAACTTAAAAGTCGGCTATGTTTTTCCTAATTTATTATGTGATATATTTACTGTATTTTTCATCTATTGTATCATCAACAATATAAGAATAGGTATAACACTCTATTGGTGCCTTTGCTATTATGTAACCCTCTAACTCCTTTGAATATGGCATATAAAAGCATTTTTTAGAAAACAAACGGTAGGTATGATTTCTTTTGAAATCCTCTTTTGGAATTTCTACAGAAACAATCATTTTTTCGATAATAGTTTCCAATCTACCATAGGTGCGTGTTTTTGAAATAAACTGTAAATCATTCCAATTATAATGCTTTTTGAAAAACAAAAAGCATCTTGTTATTCCTGTTTCATCAACGATATTATAGCCTAGTGGATATATAAAGCAAGAAAAGAAATATACAGTACTTGCCAACCAATATACAAGAAATAATATTAATATCACAATAATTATATAGAAAAAATAGGGTATTAATAACACCAACGCAGATGTCACAGAAATACAAATAAACTCTATTAGAAATATAATTATAAATTGTTTTGTATCTATCAAACAAGAATTTCTAACACGCATTTTAAACATCTCCTAATATTCTGTAGCGTACTTTATATCTTACTTAATTATTTAAAAATTTATTTACTACCTCTGTCCACTGTAAAGGCTCAAATGAAATTTTATAACAATGAGCATAGCCTTTCCAGCAAAATACCGTTGTATCTGGATAATACTTTTTGATAAGCTTAACAGATTTTTTAGCTATGTATTCATTTAACTTAGTTCCATACATAAACAGAATTTTTGTTTTTTGTGGTGCAGTTGTAGATAAGCTACTGCTACTTACAGATTTAATCATATTTTTAATAGAGCTATCACTCATATTATCTGCTATTTTAAGATAACTTTCAAGATGTTTTTCTGGCAAAAAGCTTTCCTTAAAGCTTTTCAAGGTTTTAGGGTTTCTTGACCTTGAATTATGTATTATGCTGTTGTATGAGGATATCATCATTTTCTGAATAAAGTTTGGTGTAGGTACTAATACAGCACTATCCAAAACAAGAGTTTCTATTTTTATTTTCTGATTACCCCATAATATATTTGCTATAGCTCCACCCATAGAAAATGCACATACAACGTCAACCCTATCCATTGCATTTTCAATAAGATAGCTTTCAATCTTTTTAGCCTCTTCTTCTATAGAGATAAATTCACTTGGAGCTTCCTCGGTGTGAGCATCTGATGCAGGAGCAATAATATAATAATTTTTACTGAAAAATTCTATCTGCTCATTCCAGATTTGCCAAGGTGTTAAAGCTCCGTGAATTAAAAGCATTTTCGGATTTGTAAATGTACCAAATGTATGTATTTTCATTTTTCAAAGCTCCTTTTATAAATAAGAGTTATCATCGTTTCCACGGTCTTTTTTTATCTGACCAGCCCTTTTCATTCCAGTAATCTACATCAGATTTATTCCAAGCATTTTTTTGGAGCATTCTCATAATATTAAAAAAGCCCTTTGTTTTTATTCCAGGATACACTTTGCCGTTTCTTTTCTTAATTTTATTTGCCAGTGTAGTTGTTTTTTTATCAATATTATTTTTTATTTTGTCACTTACGCCATCATAGGATACTGCTCTTACTGCAAAACCTAGCTTATATGTTTTTGGAACACCCCAAAAGAACAAGCTATCAGCTATATCCTTCATTGTTGATTTCATACCTGCACCGGCTGCTGTAGCCACACAAACTGCTTGCTTTGAAAACATTTTTTCATTTGGTCGGTGTACCATCCACTGATATCCGTAATGGTCTAAAAATGCTTTCATTGAGCCTGTTACGTGATAGCAATATACAGGACTAGCAAAGATAATTAAATCAGCATCAATCATAGCCTGAGTTATTGGCTGTAGTTTTTTATAATGAGGACATTTTGTTTCTGTAATAGTAAAGCAAGAGTTACAACCAACACAAAATTCTCCAAAATCCTTTGGCAAGAAAAATTCTGTTAATTCTCCTCCTACCTTATCGGCAAGCATTTTTGCTATATGATATGTAGAGCCTTTATGATTTTGTCCATTTATCATTACAATTTTCATATTCTAACCTCGTTTCAAAGAGAGTTCTCAAATACTACCTAATATTATTATTGTACCATATTTTAATTTATTTGTGTATGTTGTTTAGCTTAAAATATAGAAAATGTCTAATTTATACTATTTCAGTTCTAAACAGTAGATAAGATTTTCGAGCAGATTTTTTATCTGACGAATAGCATACCACAGCAAGGCTATGAAATCAGGTAAAAATATACTGAAAAGATGTCTACTTGTTAGAAATGAAATAGTATTATTATAATTAAAATTATCAGCACAATTCAAATATAAGCAAAGTAAAATCGACTATCCTTATATAAGTGAATAGTCGATTTTATGGCCTACCCGGTAGGAATCGAACCTACAATGTCAGAATCGGAGTCTAATGTAATATCCATTTTACTACGGGTAGATATATTATTTTATTCAATAGACAGTACTTTTTATTTTTTCAAACATTCGCTCTAATACCTATCAAAACAGGCGATGCTAAGCATCGCCTGTAAAAGTGCTAATTAGATAAGCTCGATAACAGCCATCTCTGCTGCATCGCCACGACGTGGACCTAGCTTTGTAATACGAGTGTAACCACCGTTTTTATCTGCATACTTAGGTGCAATCTCTTTAAATAGCTTTGTAGCAACATCTTCCTTAGTTACAAAAGACATAACCATACGCTTGTTGTGTAGGCTATCTACCTTAGCTATTGTAATCATTTTCTCTGCCATAGCTCTTACTTCTTTAGCACGAGTTAATGTTGTTTCGATTTTTCCGTTTTCAAAAAGGAAAGTAACCATGCCTCTTAGCATTGCTATTCTGTGAGAAGTAGCTCTTCCCAACTTTCTTGTACCTGGCATTGTAATTCACTCCTTTGCATAAGTTTTATATCAATTTAAATAATTATTCTTCATCGCTTTGTAGAGAGAAGCCTAAAGACTCTAGCTTGTCTATAACTTCCTCCAAAGACTTTCGTCCAAGGTTACGAACTTTCATCATATCGTCTTGTGACTTGTTGATAAGATCCTCAACTGTATTAATACCTGCACGCTTTAGGCAGTTAAAGGAACGAACAGAAAGGTCTAGCTCTTCAATAGTCATTTCAAGAACCTTTTCCTTGCCCTTGTCATCCTTTTCTACCATAATCTCTGTAGTAGAACCCTTATCTGAAAGGTATACAAACAAATTAAGGTGCTCAGTAAGAACCTTAGCAGCCAGTGATACTGCCTCTTGAGCAGTAATAACACCGTTAGTCCAAACATCTAATGATAGCTTATCGTAGTCAGTAATCTGACCAACACGAGTGTTCTCAACTGTATAATTCACCTTAAGTACAGGTGTATAAATTGAGTCAATAGGCAATAATCCTATTACATTATTGCTCATAAGAGCTTTATTACGCTCACCAGGAACATAACCTCTGCCCTTATCAAGAGTAATTTCCATATAAAGCTTTGCATCGTCATCAAGAGTAGCAATATGCATTTCAGGATTTAAAATTTCTACCTCGCTGTCAGCAGAAATAGACGCAGCAGTAACCTCGCAAGGACCCTCAGCGTTAATCTCTACTGTTTTCTCACCATTACAGTGTAGCTTGGCAGTAAGACCCTTCATGTTAAGAACGATCTGAGTAACATCTTCTTTTACACCAGGAATTGTAGAAAATTCGTGTAGTACACCATTAATCTTAATAGATTTAACTGCTACACCCTCTAGTGAAGAAAGAAGAACTCGTCTAAGGCTATTACCAAGTGTGTTGCCAAAGCCTCTTTCTAGTGGCTCAACAACAAATCTACCGTAGGAACCATCCTCGGACAAATTTTCAACATCTATTCTTGGCTTTTCAATTTCTATCATCAGCGAACCTCCTATTTGCATTCGACGGCATTATGCCACAAATATGTGTAAACCTACAAAAATTAATTCAGGATTACTTGGAGTACAACTCAACGATAAGATGCTCTTCAACTGGGAAGTCGATATCTTCTCTCTCAGGAGCAGCTATAACCTTACCACCTAGTAGGTCTGCATCCTTCTCTAACCACTTTGGAGCAGCAATTGACTTTGTTTCGCCCTCTGCAATAGCCTTAAATCTATTTGTAGAACGGCTCTTCTCAGATACCTTAACTACATCTCCAACCTTGATTAGGTATGAAGGAATATTTACCTTCTTGCCATTTACTGTGAAGTGAGCATGGCTAACAAGCTGTCTAGCTTCTCTTCTTGTAGAAGCAAGTCCTAGTCTGAAAACAACGTTATCAAGACGACGCTCGATTGTTGTTAGTAGAACTGTACCTGTTTTACCCTCTGCCTTAGCAGCCTGATCATAATAATGACGGAACTGCTTCTCCATAATACCATATATAAACTTAACCTTCTGCTTCTCTGTTAGCTGTAGGCTATACTCGCTCTTCTTTCTTCTAGCGTTACCGTTAGGATTTCTGTTAGAAGTCTTCTTGTTGTAGCCCATTACAGAAGGCTCAATGCCAAGTGTTCTGCAACGCTTTGCAATTGGCTGCATATTCTTTGCCATAAGTATTTCCTCCTCTTATCTGTTATACACGTCTTCTCTTTGGAGGACGACATCCGTTGTGAGGAATTGGAGTAACATCTTTAATCATGTTTACTTCAAGACCTGCTGACTGTAAAGCTCTGATTGCAGCTTCTCTACCTGCACCAGGACCCTTTACATATACTTCAACTGTCTTCATACCGTGCTCCATAGCTGCTTTAGCTGCTGTTTCTGCTGCTGACTGAGCTGCGAAAGGAGTAGATTTTCTTGAACCTCTGAAGCCTAATTCGCCGGCACTTGCCCATGAAATAGCATTGCCCTGTGTATCTGTAATTGTTACGATTGTATTGTTAAATGTTGACTGAATGTGTGCTGCACCACGCTCAATATTTTTACGCTCACGGCGTCTACGCACTGCAGTCTTCTTACCCTTAGGTGCTGCCATTGGTCATTTCCCTCCTTACTTCTTCTTGTTAGCCATTGTCTTTCTTGGGCCTTTACGAGTACGAGCGTTTGTCTTTGAACGCTGACCTCTTACTGGTAGACCCTTACGGTGACGAACACCACGATAACAGCCAATTTCGATTAGTCTCTTAATATCAAATGCGATGTCACGTCTTAGGTCACCCTCAACAACGCAGTTACGGTCAATATATTCTCTTAACTTAGAAACCTCATCCTCTGTTAGATCTCTAACACGAGTATCAGGATTAATACCTGTTGCAGCAATTATGTCACTTGCAGTTTTGCGTCCGATACCATAAATATAAGTCAAGCCAATCTCAACTCTTTTATCTCTTGGTAAATCTACACCTGCTATACGAGCCATATGTTGCACCTCCATTATAATTAGTCAATATTTTTATTATAGTATAATTAGCTTAATTTGTCAATGATTATTTAAATTAACCCTGACGCTGCTTGTGCTTAGGATTCTCGCAGATAACCATTACCTTACCCTTACGCTTAATAACCTTGCACTTATCACAAATTTTCTTTACTGAAGGTCTGACTTTCATTGTGTAATCATTCCTTTCTTTTAAATAAAAGTCTTTATTCTTATTATTTACTACGCCATGTAATACGACCACGAGTTAAATCGTATGGTGACATTTCAACTGTTACCTTATCACCCGGTAAAATTCTAATGAAGTTCATTCTTAATTTACCTGAAATGTGAGCCAATATTATATGACCGTTTGGAAGCTCTACCTTAAACTGTGCGTTAGGAAGTGCTTCTGTTACTGTACCCTCAATCTCGATTACATCTTGCTTAGACATAACTCTTATCCTCCTTACGGTAAATCACTCAAAATTAAAACGATGTAAAACCCTTCTGAATTCCTTGTTCGTTTTCACCTCATTTAAGTCTGCTGTATAAGCAGTTTCACTTAAATGCTTTAGCTTTTTCATCTTTGGCTTTTCCAGCGGTCTGTGCTTACCATCGCAAATTACTGCATATGTGCCAACAACCTCTGTAACAACAAAGAAAGTGTTTTTATCTCTACCTGCGGTAGATTTAACTATCTGACCTGCTTTCATAATTCACCTCTTAATCAGGTATTGTCATTATAACAGGTCCGTTTGGTGTAATAGCTACTGTATGCTCAAAGTGTGCAGCTAAGCTGCCATCAACTGTAACTGTGGTCCAGTCATCATCAAGCACTCTTACATTATGCTTTCCGGCTACTATCATCGGTTCAATTGCGATTGTCATACCCGGTAGCAATCTCACACCTCTACCAGCGGTACCGTAATTGGGTACACTAGGATCTTCGTGTAATTTCGCACCTACGCCATGGCCGACAAAATCTCGTACCACCGAGTAACTGCGATCTTCGACATACCTTTGCACTGCATTGCCAATATCTCCTACTCTGTTACCAGCAACAGCCTGCTTAATACCTTCGTACAAGCTTTCTTCTGTTGCTTTCAGCAAAGCCTCTGCTTCTTTAGAAATATCACCACAAGCAAATGTGTAAGCATTATCACCGTGAAAGCCGTCTATAAAAGCACCAACATCTACGCTAACAATATCTCCACTTTTTAAAATCTGCTTTTTACTTGGTATGCCATGGATAACCACATCATTAACTGAAATACATGCACTTGCTGGAAATCCGCCATATCCAAGGAACGAAGGTGTAGCACCTTGCCCTTGGATATATTTACGAACAATGTCGTCAATTTCTTGAGTAGACACGCCCGGCTGAACAGCCTTTCCGGCTTCTTTAAGTGCATTTGCAGAAATTCTGCAAGCTTCACGCATTAAATCTAATTCGCGTTTAGTCTTAAGCACTATCATTCTATTAATCCTCTAACTCCTTTAGAATAAGAGCAGTAATAGTAGCAATCTCATTCTTGCCATCTACTACAGCAAGCTTACCCTGCTTTGCGTAGTAATCCTTTAGAGGCTCAGTTTCCTCATGATAAACTTTCAGACGGGAATTTACAGTGTCTGGGTGATCGTCCTTGCGTTGAACAAGGGCACCTGTACAAAAGTTGCACACGCCATCCTTACTTGGCTTTTTAAACTCAAGATGATAGCTAGCACCACACTTTTCACAAACACGGCGTCCGGACATTCTCTTGATGATTTCCTCATCTGGTACTTCAATATCAACAACCTTGTTGATTTCAATACCCATTTCGTCCAGAGCCTCGGCCTGAGGGATAGTTCTTGGGAAACCATCAAGGATAAATCCGTTCTGACAGTCATCCTCTGCTAATCTTTCCTTAATAATGCCGATTACAACATCATCAGGAACAAGCTGGCCAGCGTCCATAAAAGACTTAGCCTTTAGACCCATCTCTGTACCGCTCTTCAACGCTGCACGGATAATATTACCCGTAGAGATAGTTGGAATGTTCATACATTCACAAATCTTCTCTGCCTGAGTACCTTTACCGGCACCAGGTGCACCTAATAAAATTATATTCATAATCTTCTCCTCCAATTCTTAGTCAAGGAATCCTTTATAATGACGCATCATCATCTGAGATTCCATCTGCTTAACAGTATCCAAGCAAACACCAACAACGATGATGATTGAAGTACCACCAAGAGACATAGCTGACATAGCTGTCAAATTACCATAAATAATTGGAACAATTGCAATTACTGCAAGGAATAAAGCACCGATAAGTGTTATTCTTGACAAAATCTTTGCAATGAAGTCAGAAGTTGGTTTACCTGGACGAATACCTGGGATTGTACCGTTGTTCTGACGAAGATTATTGGACATTTCTATTGGATTATACTGAATTGATGTATAGAAATATGCAAACAATATAATCAAAATGAAATACAGTATAGCATAAATCCAGCTATCTGATCTGAACAAATCAAGGAAGTTTACCCATGCACCTTTTGCATTAGGTGTAAACAATCTGATTGTTGATGGGATAGATAGAATTGAGCTAGCAAAAATAATTGGTAGAACACCGCCTAGACCAACCTTGATTGGAAGGTGACTGCTCTGACCACCGTACATCTTTCTGCCAACAACTCTCTTGGCATACTGGATTGGAATTCTTCTCTCTGCGTCCTGCATAAATGTGATAACCCACATAACGCCAAGGAAGATAACAACAAACAATGGAACAAATACGAAGTACTTTGTAGTACCCTGCATAGCAATGTTCCAGAATTCAACCAACTGTGTAATGATAAGTGGGAAACGAGCAATAATACCGGCAAACAATAGAATTGAAATACCGTTACCAATACCATACTGGTTAATCTGCTCACCCATCCACATCATAAGAGCTGTACCTGCTGTAAATACAAGTACAATTACAACTGCTGAGAAAACTAATTCAAAGCCCTGATTATAGCTTAGTATGTTACTCTTTTTCAAGAATAAGAAATAAGCAATACCCTGAATCAAACCAAGAATAACTGTTGTATATCTTGTGATTGCTGAAAGCTTCTTTCTGCCTTCCTCGCCCTCTTTAGCTAAACGCTCAAGATAAGGAATAGCAACTGAAAGCAATTGAATGATGATTGAACTGTTGATGTACGGAGTAACACCCATTGCGAACAATGTAGCGTTTGCAAACGCACCACCGGACAATGTATCTAAGTATGCAAACATAGAACCGTTTGATGTTAGATTATTCATTGTTGATTCCAGTGCTGCCATATCCAGAAATGGAACAGGAATAACTGAACCAATTCTGAATACGATTATCATTAGTAGAGTAAATAGTAGCTTTTTACGAAGGTCAGGAACCTTAAAAGCATTACTAATGGTTTTTAACATTAAACCACCTCTGCCTTTCCGCCTGCTGCCTCAATCTTTTCCTTTGCAGAAGCGGAATATGCAGCAACCTTTACCTCTAACTTCTTTGTAAGATTACCATTACCTAAAATTTTAATGCCGTCAAAAGAGTTCTTTACTAAGCCAGCCTTGATTAGTGCATCTGTATCTACAACAGCACCATCTTCAAACTTGTTAAGGCTACCAACATTAACAGCTACGATAGTCTTAGCAAAAATGTTGTTAAAGCCTCTCTTAGGTAGACGTCTCTGCATTGGCATCTGACCACCCTCAAAGCCTGGTCTTACGCCACCGCCTGATCTAGCCTTTTGTCCTTTGTGACCCTTACCTGCTGTTTTACCCTGTCCTGAACCGTGACCACGTCCGATACGCTTTACAGCCTTCTTAGAACCCTCAACAGGTGATAGTTCATGCAACTTCATATCTAGAGCACCTCCTTGCTTACGCTTCGCTTACCTCGATAAGGTGAGCTATTTTAGCAACCTTACCTTTTGTCTGAGGATTATCTGGCTGTGTTGTAACATCGCCAATTTTCTTCAGACCAAGTGCCTGGGCTGTTGCAATTTGGTCCTTTTTACAGCCTATAAGACTTCTTACAAGCTTAATATTTACATTTGCCATCTTGCTGCCCTCCTATTATAAAATCTCTTTAACTGATTTGCCACGAATAGCAGCAATTTCCTCGGCTGAACGTAGTGAAGCAAGACCAGCTAGTGTTGCTCTAACTACATTACAAGGGTTATTTGATCTTAACGCCTTTGTTCTGATATCCTTAATACCTACAGCCTCGATAACTGCACGAACAGGACCACCAGCGATAACACCAGTACCGGCAGCAGCAGGCTTCATAAGAACTCTACCTGCACCGAACTCGCCGATAACCTCGTGAGGGATTGTTGTGCCCTTTAGAGAAACCTTAATTAGGTTCTTCTTAGCATCCTCAATACCCTTACGGATAGCATCTGGAACCTCGCCAGCCTTACCAATACCAAAGCCTACGATTCCGTTGCCGTCGCCTACTACTACAAGAGCAGCAAACTTGAAGATACGGCCACCCTTAACTGTTTTTGATACACGGTTGATTGTAACAACACGCTCTTGCAAATCTAATGTTGATGCGTCAATAATAGCCAAAGTTATTTCCTCCCCTTCTTAGAACTTGAGGCCGCCCTGGCGAGCGCCTTCGGCCAATTCCTTGACACGGCCGTGATAGATATATCCACCGCGGTCAAATACTACCTCGGTGATGCCTTTGTCAGCAGCCTTTTTAGCGATAGCCTCGCCAACCTTGAAAGCTGCCTCTTTGTTTCCGCCGTTACCCTCTAGTTCTAGAGAAGAAGCAGATACAAGAGTAACACCATTTACATCATCAATAATCTGAGCATAAATGTTTGTGTTAGAGCGGAACACGTTTAGGCGTGGGCATTCTGCACAACCGCTAATCTTACTGCGTACTCTTGTATGACGCTTTAAACGGGCTTTATTTTTATCTGCCTTTGATACCATAATGTTTCACTCCTTAATTACTTCTTGCCGCCCTTACCGGCTTTACCTTCTTTACGACGAATAACTTCGTCAGCGTACTTAATACCCTTGCCCTTATATGGCTCTGGTGGACGCTTCTCTCTTATCTCAGCAGCCATCTGACCAACCTTCTGCTTATCAGCACCTGAGACAATGATTGTATTCTGGTCTGGAGCGTCGATAGTAACATCTGCTGTATCTGTAAAGATTACCTGATGTGAATAACCAAGGTTCATAACTAGCTCCTTGCCCTTCTTCTGTACACGGTAACCTACGCCCTTAACCTCTAGCTTCTTCTGATAGCCCTCTGTTACACCTGTAACCATATTAGCAACAAGTGAACGAGTTAGGCCGTGAAGAGCTCTGTTCTGCTTAATAGCCTTTGGTGACTTATCGTCTGGAACCTTAATCTCGATAACATCTGAACCGATCTCAACGATCATATTCTGATGAATCTTCTGAGTTAGTGTACCCTTTGGTCCCTTTACAGTCAATACACCGTTGTCAAACTTAACGTCAACACCAGCGGGAATATTTATAGGTTTTCTTCCAATTCGAGATAATTTGATTTCTAATTCAGCCAATTCTCGCACCTCCTTACCATACAAATGCTAGGATTTCGCCACCTACGTTTTCTTTACGAGCCTGACGGTCTGTCATAATGCCCTTAGAAGTTGAAACGATAGCTACACCAAGGCCTTTGATAACCTTTGGCATATCCTCAACATTGCTATATCTACGCAAACCTGGCTTAGATACTCTTCTTAAACCTGTGATAACAGGCTTCTTACCCTCAAGATACTTAAGAGTAACAGTAATAACGCCCTGCTTGCCATCTTCAACTACAGTAAAATCCTTAATGTAGCCTTCATCTAACAAAATCTGGCATATCGCCTTCGTCAGATTTGAAGCAGGAATCTCTACAGAATCGTGCTTCGCAGAACTTGCATTACGAATTCTTGTAAGTAAGTCTGCTATTGGATCAGTAATCTGCATAACATTAACCTCCTTCGTGTATTACCAGCTTGCCTTTTTAACGCCTGGAATCTGGCCCTTATAAGCTAACTCTCTGAAACAAATACGGCATACTCCGTACTTACGAAGATAAGCGTGTGGTCTGCCGCAGATGTTGCATCTGTTGTACTCTCTAGTAGAAAACTTCTGTGTTCTCTGCTGCTTAACTTTCATTGCTGTTTTAGCCACGACAATACCTCCTTATTTCGCGAATGGAGCGCCCATAAGTGTTAGTAGCTCACGAGCCTCTTCGTCTGTCTTAGCGGTAGTAACAAAACAAATGTCCATACCTCTAACCTTGTCAATCTTATCGTACTCAATCTCAGGGAAGATAAGCTGTTCCTTTAGACCCATATTGTAGTTACCACGACCATCGAAACCATTAGCGTTAATACCTCTAAAGTCACGAACTCTTGGTAGTGCAACATTGAATAGTCTGTCTAGGAACTCGTACATTCTCTCGCCTCTTAGTGTAACCTTAGCACCGATTGGCATACCCTCTCTTAGCTTAAAGTTAGCAACTGACTTCTTAGCACGACAGATGTGAGCCTTCTGACCTGTGATAATTCCAAGATCTCTTACTATAGCGTCGATAACCTTTGAGTTCTCTCTAGCCTCTCCAGCACCAACATTAATAACGATTTTGTCTAGCTTTGGAATCTCCATTACACTTTTGTAGGAGAACTTTTCCATAAGTTTTGGTGCAACATCGCTTTTATAAAAGTCTTTTAGTCTTGCCATTTCTTATAATCCTCCTTACAAAATCTCTCCGCATTTTCTGCAGATGCGGTTCTTTGTGCCGTCCTCGTTAATCTTATGACCGATACGAGTTGGCTTCTTGCAACGAGGGCAAACGATCTGAACCTTAGATGCATACATAGCACCCTCAGCCTTTACGATACCGCCTGCTTCACCCATTTTTCTAGGCTTGATATGCTTAGATACCATATTAACGTTCTCTACAATAACCTTGCCTTCTTTTGGGCTAACAGCCATTACCTTGCCTTTTTTACCCTTGTTCTTACCGCTTAATACTACAACAGTGTCACCTGTTTTAACATGAACTTTATTTATCATAAGTGAGCACCTCCATTAAAGAACTTCAGGAGCAAGGCTAAGAATCTTCATGTAATCCTTATCACGAAGCTCTCTAGCAACTGGTCCAAAGATACGTGTGCCCTTTGGATTCTTGTCTTCCTTAATAATAACAGCTGCATTTTCGTCGAAACGAATATATGTGCCGTCTTCACGACGTACGCCCTTAGCTGAACGTACGATAACTGCTTTTACTACATCGCCTTTTTTTACAACGCCGCCTGGTGCTGCTTTTTTAACAGAAGCAACTACAACGTCACCGATGTTTGCGTATCTCCTTCTGGTACCGCCGAGAACTCGGATGCACATTAACTCTTTTGCTCCAGTGTTATCGGCAACCTTTAGGTAGGTCTGCTGTTGAATCACAGTAATTCCTCCTTTATAACTTGGCTAAATTATTTAGCCTTCTCAATAATCTCGACTAGTCTCCATCTCTTATCCTTAGAAAGAGGACGAGTCTGCATAATACGAACTCTGTCGCCAATGCCACACTCGTTGTTTTCGTCATGAACCTTTAGCTTAACAGTTCTCTTAACAATCTTGTCGTATAGTGGGTGCTTAACGCTATCCTCAATAGCAACAACTATTGTCTTGTCCATTTTGTCGCTTACAACTTTACCGACATTAGTTTTTCTTAAGTTTCTTTCCATGGCTCAAACCTCCTTCTTATGCCTTTGTGCTGTCTTTTTCCATCTGTGTTAGTACAGTGTGTACTCTTGCGATGTCCTTCTTAACAGCACTTATACGCATTGGGTTTTCTAGCTGATTTATAGCCAACTGAAAACGAAGGTTAAATAGTTCCTCTTTTAGGCTCTTGAGCTTCATCTGAAGCTCTTCGGCACTTAGTTCTCTTAGTTCTGAAGCCTTCATTACTGCTCACCCTCCGTTTCCTTCTTAACAAACTTGCACTTGATAGGCATCTTCATTGCAGCAAGACGCATAGCTTCTCTTGCTGTTTCCTCTGGAACACCAGCTAGCTCAAACATAATTCTGCCTGGCTTAACTACTGCTACCCAATACTCAGGTGAACCTTTACCTGAACCCATTCGAGTTTCAGCTGGCTTCTCTGTGATTGGCTTATCAGGGAAAATCTTTATCCAAACTTTACCGAATCTCTTACAATATCTTGTCATAGCGATACGGGCAGCCTCAATCTGGTTTGATGTAATCCAAGAAGGCTCTAATGCCTGTAGACCATACTCACCGTAAGAAATCTTGTTACCACGGTAAGCCTTACCTGTTAAACGGCCTCTATGAACTCTTCTATATTTAACACGCTTTGGTAATAGCATTATTTGTTGCCTCCTTCCCTACGAGGCTTTCTGCTGCGACGGTTATTCTCCTTAGCTGTAGTATTTACATTAAGAACCTCGCCTCTGTAAAGCCATACTTTAACGCCTATACGACCATATGTTGTTGCAGCCTCTGCAAAACCGTAGTCAATATCTGCTCTTAGTGTCTGTAGTGGAATTGTACCCTCATGATATGTCTCTGAACGAGCAATTTCAGCACCGCCTAAACGACCTGAACACATAATCTTGATACCTCTAGCACCGAACTTCATAGCTCTGCCGATTGACTGCTTCATAGCACGACGGAAAGAAATTCTGTTCTCTAGCTGAGCAGCAATGTTCTCTGCTACTAGCTGTGCGTTAAGGTCTGGTGACTTAACCTCTACAACGTTTATGCTAACTGGTTTGCCCAGCATTTTCTCGCACTGTGTGCGGATTTTCTCTATTTCACTACCCTGCTTACCAATTACAAGACCTGGCTTAGCACAGTGAATGTGAACTCTAACTTTTGATGCGTCACGTTCAATTTCAATCTTAGGAACGCCTGCTGCATATAGCTGCTTCTTTAGTGTTTTACGAAGGTTATAATCTTCTACTAGCTGCTCACCAAAGTTGCTCTTGCCAGCAAACCAGCGTGAATCCCAATCTTTAATTACGCCAACACGCATACCGTGTGGATTAACTTTCTGGCCCATTATTTTACCTCCTATCGTTATTCAGCTTCTTTAAGCACAAGAGTAATGTGAGAAGTCTTCTTGTCGATTCTGAATGCTCTACCCTGTGCTCTTGGACGAATACGCTTTAGGGTTGGACCCTGACTAACTGAACACTCAGCTACATATAGTTTTGATACGTCCATATTGTGGTTTGTCTCTGCATTTGCCATAGCTGACTTTAGCAGCTTCTCCAGTGGCTCGCAAGCGGCCTTAGGAGTATGCTTTAGAATAGCCATTGCGTAATCTGCTGGCTTGTTTCTGATTAAGTCAAGAACAATCTTAACCTTACGTGGTGAAATACGGACAAACTTTAAATAAGCCCTTGATTCTGCCATTTCTATTATCTCCTTCCGCCTTATTTCTTAGATGTTTTAGAACCAGCGTGACCTCTGTATGTTCTTGTTGGTGCGAACTCGCCTAGCTTGTGACCAACCATATCTTCAGTTACATATACTGGAACGTGCTTGCGTCCATCGTGAACAGCAAATGTGTGACCTACAAAGTCTGGGAAAATTGTTGAAGATCTACTCCATGTTTTTAGGATCTTCTTTTCGCCAGCTGCGTTCATTTCTAGTACCCTTTTGTAAAGTACAGGCTGTACATAAGGGCCCTTTTTAATGCTTCTTCCCATTTCGAAAGCTCCTTTCTGTATGCCTATTATCTACCGTTTCTACGCTTTACGATAAGCTTGTCTGAACGGTTCTTCTTCTTTCTTGTCTTATAGCCAAGAGCTGGTTTACCCCAAGGAGTAACAGGACCTGGACGACCGATTGGGCTTTTACCTTCACCACCACCGTGTGGGTGATCGTTAGGGTTCATAACAGAACCTCTTACAGTTGGTCTCCAACCCATAGTACGCTTACGACCAGCTTTACCGATCTTAACGTTCTCGTGGTCGATGTTACTTACCTGACCGATTGTAGCCATACAGTTAACTGGTACATTTCTTAGCTCGCCAGAAGGAAGTCTTAGAAGTGCTAGACCATTCTCTTTAGCCATTAGCTGAGCCTGGTTACCAGCAGATCTTGCTAACTGAGCACCTCTGCCTGGGTAAAGCTCTACGTTGTGGATAAATGTACCTGTTGGAATATTTGCTAGTGGAAGTGCGTTACCAGGCTTAATATCTGCTGACTCACCAGCAACAACAGTATCGCCAACCTTCATACCGTTAGGAGCTATGATATAGCTCTTCTCGCCGTCTGCATACTCAACAAGAGC
>JAXJUF010000015.1:0-54511 GCA_036309185.1 Acutalibacteraceae bacterium | reverse complement strand
TTTGGTCGTTCAGTGAGGGGTTTGGGGAGAGGGATCGAAACCTCTCCCCAACAATCTTTGCTTACTTTCTTTTGTAAGAAAGTAAGAGCCTGTGCGGCTTGAGCACATTATAAAAATAAAAAGTATATTATAAATTAATAGTTTGTAAGAGTTTATATATTAAGGTCTATTATTAAAGTAAGTAAGAGAACGACACATTATATGTGTCCCTTAAAAATACAAACTTAGTTTTATTAAAAATTATTTGCACGCAATGTAAGCGTGAGCAACAGCTCACACCAACAAATCCTAGTTTATCAAATACAATCCTGACTAAGCACACCGTACTTTTCGTATGAGGCTGTTTTTACTATCTCGTTTTGCTCATTTACAAAAACAACTCTTGGCTTATGCTCCTTAACCTCCTTGTCGTCAAGCTGACAGTAAGCCATAATAATTATATGGTCACCCTTTTGTACACATCTGGCAGCAGCACCATTAAGGCAAATCATACCCGAATTAGGCTTGCCGGCTATTGTATAGGTTTCAAAACGACTTCCGTTTTCAATATCTACTATCTGAACCTTTTCATATTCGTATATACCGGCAGCCTCCATAAGAACAGGGTCTACGGTAATACTACCTATATAGTTAAGCTCTGCCTGCTGTACCACTGCACGATGGATTTTCCCCTTTAGCATTGTAACCTGCATATATATCACCTTTCTTATTTTTCTGCTCCGTTTTCAATTATAAAGTTATCAATCAATCTTGTTGTTCCTATATAAACTGCAACAGCTGTAAGAATATCACAGTCAATAACCTTTACAGGCTCAATCTGTGGAAAGCTTGCTATCTGTACATAGTCAATTTTAGCAAGAGGCTCGCTGTTTATAATCTCTGTTATTTTGTCAATAACTACCTGTGCGTTCTTTTCGCCGTTTAGTACAAGCTCTTTACCCTCTTGCAATGCCTTACTTAAAATAACAGCTGACTTACGTTCCTCTGGTGAAAGATATGTATTTCTTGAGCTTTTTGCAAGTCCGTCAGCCTCTCTGATTATAGGGCAACCTATAATTTCGATATCAAAATTCAAATCTCTTACCATTCTCTTTATAACAGCAAGCTGTTGAGCGTCTTTCTGACCAAAATAAGCTCTATGTGGTGCAACAATCAAAAATAGCTTTGCTACAACTGTACACACACCCTTAAAATGAGTTGGTCTGCTCTTACCACAAAGCTCGTCAGATGGACCTGTGATATCAACAAAGGTTGAAAAATCAGGGAAATACATTTCCTCTGCTGTTGGGTAGAAGATTATATCTGCACCAGCCTCTTCACAAACCCTTGCGTCTCTGTCTATATCTCGTGGGTAGCTTGCTAAATCCTCCTTAGGGCCAAACTGAATTGGATTTACAAAATCGCTTACAACTACCCTGTCGTTTTCCTTGCTTGCTCTTTTTATAAGGCTTGCGTGACCCTCGTGAAGATAGCCCATTGTAGGCACAAAGCCTACTGTTAAGCCCTCTTTTTTCCATTCCTTTACAATTTCTCTTACCTGTGCAATAGTATTTACAATTTTCATTTCTTTATCTCCTTAAATCAATACAGCTTTTCTATAATATCGTCATCTATTTTATAGGTATGCTCCTGTTGTGGGAAGCTACCATTATCCAAATCATCTATATAATTCTTAAATGCCTCTTTCATAATACTACCTAAATCGGCATATTTTTTTACAAACTTAGGTGTAAAGTCAGAGTACATTCCAAGCATATCCTGATATACAAGCACCTGACCGTCACAGCCAGCACCAGCACCAATGCCTATTGTAGGTATTTTAATAGTTTTACTTACAAGCTCTGCCAGTTTAGCCGGTACACATTCAAGCACAAGAGCAAAGGCTCCAGCCTTTGCAACTGCTTTTGCATCATCAAGTAGCTTTTGTGCGTCATCAGCAGTTTTACCCTGTACCTTATATCCACCAAAGGCATTTATAGATTGTGGTGTAAGCCCTAAATGTGCCATAACAGGTATACCAGCGTTTGTAATAGCTTTAATCTGTTCGCAAACCTCTGTGCCACCCTCTAGCTTTACAGCGTTTGCTCTGCCCTCTTTCATTAGTCTACCTGCGTTTACAACAGCGTCATACACCGAGGTTTGATATGACATAAAAGGCATATCTATAACCACCATTGCATTTTTAGCCCCTCGTGCTACTGCCCTGCCGTGGTGAATCATATCGTCAACTGTAACAGAAATTGTATCTTCATAGCCAAGAACAACATTACCCAAAGAGTCACCAACCAAAATTGCGTTTATTCCTGACTCATCCATAAGCTTAGCAGTAGAATAATCGTATGCTGTTAGCATACTTATTTTTTTACCCTGCTCTTTACTTTGTTGAAATGTTGTAACAGTATTTTTCATTTTAGTAACTCCTCCTGTATATATCTATATTTTTCGGCAAGCTGTTTTTCATTATTTTTACGCTGTGCAACCTTTACCACCTGCTTTGCAAGCTGTTTATAAAGCTGTGTCTGTTCATTATCAAGTACAGACAGGTGCTTTTCAACAGTAGAAATATCGCCTCGCTCAACAGGGCCTGTAAGTGCATATTCAACACCGTTTTGCAAAGCATTTTCCAAATTATTCTTCATAAGTGGTGCAAGTAGCTTATAAGCTTCATTCTTTTCAAAGCCACACTGCAACAGCATATCAACCACAGCCCCAAGCAAACCAACTAAATGATTACTAGCCATAGAGGCAGATGCGTGATACAACACCTTTTTATTTTTGTCTATAACGCAAACAGTATTACCACACTGCTTAAAAACAGGCACTACATTTTCAAGAAATTCATTACAGCCCTCTGCTGTAAATACTACACTATCAAGCATTTTATACGAATTAAACCTGTCGCTGAATGCATACATAGGGTGTATACTGCCGGTATATGCACCGTAACATTCGGCACCACCAAAAACATCAGATGATAATGAGCCACTAAAATGACCAATAAATTTATTATTAATTAAATCCTTGTCAATGCACTCCCACACATTGCCTATTTCACAATCCTGTGTAGCAATAAAAAGGGTATCGCTTGACATTACTAAATCGTTAAGGCTTGTATAAGCCCTTGTGTTACAAAAATCGGCAGACTCTACGGTCTTGCTATAATCCCGACTATAAAAGCCAGACAAGCTATGCTGTGGTGCCTGCAAAGAGATATATTTTGCTACCGACGAGCCTGCTCTGCCAGCACCTACTATGCCAATTTTCATACTATCACCTCCACAAAAAAAGTGTGGCAATATATCAATCTGATGCAGTTTCTGTGCGAATACTACTCAATAAAAATGATATCACATATCTTTACTTTGAGCAACAAATAGCCCTAAAAAATTCTGTACAAACATCTGGTAACAAAGGCAAATTTACAGTATATTTTTTATATTTTAAAAGCCACTCACTTAGAAATACTTTTGTCTTTATTTCTAAGAAAGAAAAATCATTTTAATAGCATTTAGTAAATTAAATTTAAAATTATGTAAAATATAGTTGACATAATGATAAGTATATGATATATTAAGCTCAAGGATCCGAAAGACAAATTTTTAAACATTTTATTTTAACATTGGAGGAACACATTATGAACGATTATGTATTAATATTTATTACAGCCTTTACAATATTAGCATTAGCTTTTATTGTTTCCAAACTATCAAAAAACCAACAGCAAAAATTTGATGAACGCCAACAAATAGTAAGAGGTAAAGCATTTACATACGCTTTTGAAGCAATGCTGATCTACAGTGCCTTATATTTAAGCTGTTCACAGCTTTTTGAAATTGAATTTTTAACCACCTCTGTTGCCCTTATGATTAATATATTTATCGGTTTAGTTGTATACGGTATTTACAGTATATGGAATGAAGCATTTTTCAGCCTTAACGAACCCCCTAAAAAGCACACCATAATTTTGATTTTAGCATTTGTTCTAAACGCATATAATGCTGTTGCTGAAATTATAGACGGTAAAATTATCGAAAATGGTATGCTTACACTTAATAGCGTAACCCTGCTGTGTGCAATATCATTTACAATAATCTTAGTAACAATGCTTTTGAAAATTATTATAAATAAAAAAGCTGAACAGGAAGGCTGAGTGAACGTGAAAAATTTAAAGATGAAATCTGCCAGAGTAGCTAAGGATATGTCTCAGCTGGATTTAGCAAACGCTGTTGGTGTATCACGCCAAACAATAAGTGCAATAGAGAAAGGTGATTATAACCCTACTATTAACCTATGTATAGCCATATGCAAAACACTTGGTAAAACCTTAGACGAATTATTTTGGGATTAAGACTATTTACATACAGGCAACAGTTTACATTGTTGCCTGTATGTAGAGCTATTACATAATGTTTTGAAGCTGAAAATCACCATAAAACCGTGCTTTTTATAAATCACAAAAATTTCCTGAAAAATTTTTAAAAAAATTTTCAAAAAAGTGTTGACAAATAAGAGGTTATGCAATATAATAAATAACGCTGACTGGTACAGACAGCAACAACAAAAAAAGATGGCGGAATAGCTCAGCTGGCTAGAGCATTCGGTTCATACCCGAAGTGTCGTAGGTTCAAGTCCTATTTCCGCTACCAAATGGCCCGGTGGTCAAGCGGTTAAGACACCGCCCTTTCACGGCGGTAACACGGGTTCGATTCCCGTCCGGGTCACCACAAAAAGCACTTGCAGATTGCAAGTGCTTTTTTCATTTTGTATTATCCATTTACAACACAACAAACGACCATTTGCAGACGTTATAAGCAAATGGTCGTTATTTTTATAGCTTTATTATATTTTAATAAATATATAAATTATACGTTAAATCTGAACAGCACTATGTCGCCGTCTTTCATAACGTATTCTTTACCCTCGCTACGTACTAAGCCCTTTTCCTTTGCAGCTGTCATTGTGCCACAAGCGATAAGGTCATCAAAGGCAATAACCTCGGCTCTGATAAAACCTCTTTCGAAGTCTGTGTGAATTTTACCAGCTGCCTGTGGTGCTTTAGTACCCTTTTTGATTGTCCATGCACGAACCTCTGGCTTACCTGCTGTAAGATAAGAAATAAGTCCTAACAGGTCATAGCAAGCTGTAATAAGACGATCTAAGCCTGACTGTGTAAGTCCGATATCGTTAAGGAACATATCACGCTCTTCTTTTTCCATATCTACAAGCTGTTCCTCAAGCTCAGCACAAATAGGAAGTACAGCTGCATTTTCACTATCTGCAATAGCCTTAACCTTTTGATAGTATTCATTATTCTCAATACCATCTGCAAAATCTGCATCACTTACATTTGCTGCGTAAATAATAGGCTTATTTGTAAGAAGTGCTACAGAGCTAAGCAACTCTTTTTCGTCCTCTGTACATTCAACACTTCTTGCAGACTTACCCTCTTCAAGAGTAGCCTTTACTCTCTCAAAAAACTCAAGCTCTGTTGCATATTTTTTATCAGCCTTCATAAGCTTTTTAGTTTTGTCTATTCTTCTTTCAATCATCTCAATGTCAGACATAACAAGCTCAAGATTTATTGTTTCTATATCTCTTGCAGGGTCAACAGAACCATCTACGTGAATAATATCGTCATTATCAAAGCAACGTACAACGTGAACAACAGCATCTACCTCTCTGATATTTGACAAGAACTTATTACCTAAGCCCTCACCCTTTGAGGCACCCTTTACCAAGCCTGCAATATCAACAAATTCGATAGTAGCAGGTGTAAATTTATCAGGGTCGTACATTTCAGCAAGCTTGTCAAGTCTGCTGTCTGGCACTGAAACAACACCCACATTAGGCTCAATTGTACAGAAAGGGTAGTTTGCAGACTGTGCACCTGCATTAGTTATTGCATTAAATAGAGTACTTTTACCTACATTAGGTAATCCAACCATTCCCAGCTTCATATATTTCAAATCCTTTCGATAATAATATCACTCTAATTTTTAATTATATCAAATAAGTTAATTTATAGCAATATAAAAAATTTTAAATCACAATTAATTCCACACCACATAAAAGCTCCACCTATCTTTTCCATAGGTGGAGCCAGAATAATTATTATATATTTTAAAGCATATTACTCGTATCTTAAAGCCTCTATAGGGTCTAGCTTAGATGCTTTAATTGATGGCATTATACCGAAAATAATACCTACAGCCATAGAGAATGCAACTGATATTACTACAGCTGCAGGGCTTACTACTATTTCCATATTAGCCACTATACCCACTATTAACGACAAGCCTACACCTATAAGCACACCAAGCACACCACCAAGACCAGTAAGCACTGCTGCCTCTGTTAGGAATTGGGCAAGAATCTGACGCTTTTTAGCACCAAGTGCTTTTTTCAAGCCGATTTCTCTGGTTCTTTCAGTAACTGACACCAGCATTATATTCATAACACCAATACCACCAACCAATAGAGAAATACTTGCTATACCTGTAAGTAAAATAGAAATAACCTTTGTAATCATTTCTGTTTCTTCTAAATCACTCATAAGGCTTGTTGATTTATACTCGAACCTATCGTTCATAATACTTTGATTAAGTATATCTGCCACTAAGGTACTTACCACAACAGTATTATCTATATTATCAACCTCTACCAAAAGATTTTGAACATCATCATAGCACGCAACCTGTGACCAAGCTGTTGATGGCACATACATTTCATTTACATTAGAGTACATAAGCATCTGGTAATCCATTATGGTTTTTACAGAATCATAATCACGAGGTATTTCTACTACACCTACAACTACCAGTAATTCGCCATTAAAGTTTACCGTTTTTCCTATACAATACTCACCCTGAAATAACGCATCAGCCATAGTTGTATCAATTACTGCTACATTATTTTTATTATCGAAATCCTTTTGTGTAAGAAGTCTACCACTTGTAAGATAACAATTTTTCACTGAAAAAAAGTCAGCTTCTACACCATAAACATTACCAGTTGCAGAGTTTGATTTATATGAAACATCGCAATAGCTACTCTTATAGCAAGGGGTTGCCTTAACTACATTTCCAAGTGAATTTATAGTGTCAATATCCTCTTGAGAAATAGTATTTACACCCTCAATAGCACCACTTAGAATAGCACTATAGTTATTTCCAAAAATATCTTCTTTTTCAAAAACTCCTATTTCTACTGTATTATCACCACCACCTACAAGCTGATCCTTCATCATCTGGCTTACACTTTGAATTATCGAAACAATTGCAATTATAGATGATATACCTATAATTATACCCAGCATTGTAAGTGCTGAACGCATTTTATGTGACCAAATACCCTTAAACGATAATCTTATATTTTCAATCATGCTGTAATCACCCCACTTTAAAACAGAAAACCACTAAGTAGCTCGTCATATGTAGCATCTACTGTTGGCATACCCTCTACGGTTTTTCCGTAAGGTAATCCTATTCTATCATCAGCAGAAATCCCCGAAACAACCTCTGTACTAACATCATAGAATTTTCTGCCTAGCTTAATATAGCGTTTTTCTATTACGTTGTTTTCATTTGCAACCATAACATAGCTCTTACCGTTTTCTGTACGTATAAATGCATTTTCAACCCATACACTTTCAGTTTCATTATCTGTCTCTATCACTACGAATACACTTCCATCATCTTTAAGCTCTACTTTTTCATTAAGCTCAAATGTAACATCATAATACGATGTTGTATCATCATAGGCACCAAATCTATCATGTCCACCATTTTGAGAAAGCTCTTTTGAAATATGAGTAATTTTTGCATCATATTCCCCACCATCTGCATCGTTCTCAACAACAGCTGACATACCAACAGAAAGATACTGTAAATCATTTTCGCTTACTGCACCTATTACACTTGTTATAGAGTCATTGATAATTGTTATGTACGAACCCTCTTTTTTTGCTTCCTCTGCTGATTTTGCAACAAATGTAACAGTACCACTTATCTCTGCAACCTCGTTACCTGTTTCAAAAATTTTTTCAGCATTACGCAAATCAATTTCAGCCTGTCTTTTGCTGAATTTAAGATCATTTATTTGACTTTCTTTTTCTGAAATCATATCCTTCAGCTCAGCCTGTGTGTACATATAATTCTGATTATCAACAGCTTCTCCTATAGTAATACTTTGAGAAGCATCATTCTCAGGATACTCAGGATATATTTCACCTGGTATATCTTCCTCTGTTATAGAAGAACTACCACCATATGTAATAATTGAAGCAAAAAGATTTGCACCCTGATTTATCTGTATGCTTCCGTCCTCTGCTATTACTACACCTTCACTGCACTGCCAATCCTCTATATCGTTATTTGTAAGCTTTGTACCGTCTATCAGCCAGCTGTAAAGAAGTACTCCTCTTTCATTATAGATATGGAACATTGCATATTTGCTGTTTGATTTTACAGGCTGTGTAATACCTTCTGTTGCGTTTTCTGTAGGAGCTGTAGGCTCGGTTGCTGCTTTTTCTCCTGCAAGATAATTCATATATTCCTTTTTAACAACAGTATCCTCTCCTACATTAAATATAAAAGGAGAGCTTTCACTACCGTCACCACTTAACGGAGTAGTCTTTTTAGTAATTTCTTTTTCGTATTCAAGAAGCTCTGGCAAAGGCTCCTCTGTTATAATATCATTTTTAGGTGGCTCTGTAGGCATTGGAACAGCAGGAGCATTCTCTAACGGAATAAGTCCTTTCAATGTACGAAGCTCATTTTCAGCAACCTTAATCTCATTATTAATTGTATCAATCTGAATTTTAGATGCTTCTACATTCAGCTTTAAAAGCTCGGTATCATATGTTAATACAGTATCTCCTTTTTTTACTGTATCGCCCTTTTCTACATTCACCTTTTCTATGCTAAGCTCGCTATTTACATTTATCTTCTGTACTGAGCCCTGTTTTAGGTTTCCGTAAACATAAATTTCGCCTAGGTTACTCTGGTCATATATACCACCTAATTCAGATACAGATACAACCTTTACTATAGAATCAGAATATTTCTTAGACACAATTAATGCAGTAATACCAACAATTACAATTATGCAAATCAACGGTATAACTATTATTCTTTTTTTGAATTTTCTTTTTTTACTCATTTTCTGTACCTCCTGTACAGTCCTGCTGTGCTTGAGGTGTATTCTGGTTAGAATAGAATAGTTCACCGTCACGAATATATGCTATCGAATTAGCACAGTCTGCAATGCTTTGCTCGTGAGTAATCATTACTATTGTTACACCCTCTTGGTTAAGCTGTTTAAAAAGCTCCATTACCTGTTTACCTGACTGCGAATCCAACGCACCTGTTGGCTCGTCGGCTAAAAGTATTTTAGGACTAGTAGCTATCGCTCTGGCTATAGCTACTCTTTGCTTTTGTCCACCTGAAAGCTGTGTAGGTAAGAAGTTCATTCTCTCCTCTAAGCCAACCTTTTTAAGTGCAGCCTTTGCAATTTCTCTACGCTTCTTTTTCTTAACATTACCATAAAGCAAAGGTAATTCTACATTTTCAAGGGCTGTTTGCTTAGGCAAAAGGTTAAAGCTTTGGAATACAAAGCCTATACCCTTATTTCTTATCTCTGACAAAGAGGAATCATTTTGCTTTGATATATCTATTCCGTCAAAAAGGTATGTTCCCTCTGTTTGCTTATCAAGACAACCTATTATATTCATAAGTGTAGATTTACCAGAGCCTGACGGACCCATAATAGCCAGATAGTCTCCCTGCTCTACTGATAAATTAACATCCTTTAATACAGGTACTTCAAAATCATCTGTAAAGTAATTTTTATATATTCCTTTTAATTCTAAAATCATTTATCAAAGTACCTCCATAGCTTCAGCCTCAGCTTCATCAAGTATTTCAGGAACACTGATTACAGTTGCTGGCATACCCTCTGTAAGGTGTTCTTCTGGGAATGATACATAATCCTCCTGTGTAAGGCCAGACACTATTTCATATCTAAATTCCATTTCGTTAAATTCACCTAGCTCTACACTTCGTTTTTCCAGTAGGTTATCCTTACCCATACACCAAACATATGGTGCTGTTTCAGCATCACAGATATAAAATCCGTCAAGCCATAGCTTACTTTCATTACTTGCACTATCAACATTCAATTCTACAGTAACGTGCTGACCAATCATAAGACCATCTACACTATCTAATTCAATGTAAACAGGGTATTTTGTATCAGTCTCACCACCCATAACATCAGAGCCAGTATTACTTGGTGCAGTTGTGTCTATTGATGTAACCTTACCTGTCCAGCTTTTTGATTCATCTATTCTTGAGCGAACAATAATAGGTGCATCCTTATAGAATGTATCTACGTTTTCTTCACTTATCATTGTCTTTACTCTATAATCATCATTTGTAGCAATTGTTATGTAAGCATTATCAAGCACCATTTCTTGTGCATCTGAGTTACCCACGCTTTGAATTTTTCCGTTTGTTTCTGCCTTTACCACATTATTCTCAATAGATTTCTTCAGCTTTTTGATTTCTTCTTTTTTATTACTTGCTGTATATTCAGCTCTTTTTATTTCAAGCTGTAAAGATAAAATCTGACTTTCTATACCTAGTGCTGTATTCTGGTCAGCTGTGCGTTTTTGGTTTTCAAGTGTTGAAATCTGAGAATTACACATTTTTATTTCTGTTTCAGCCTGTTCTAAATCAAGCTCATTTTGTGCAAGCTGAATCTTCATTTGTTCAATGTCATACTCAAATAGCTTATCACCTTTTTTTACTGAATCGCCCTCTGTTACAAAGGTTTCTTTGATAATTTTATCAGAGTCAGCCTTTACAGATACAAACTCCTGCATTTCAACTACGCCACTATATCGGTTAGATGCAAACGCTATATCTAATCCATTAATTTCAGCAATCTTTGTTACAACAGCACTATCACCAGCACTCATCCCTACAGAACTCATTGGTGTAAAAATAATTACACCTGCAATTGCTGCTACTATAAGCACCACTACTATACTTATAATAATTATTACTTTTTTCTTCATTTCTTTACCTCCGAAATTGTATTATTTAAACTAGCACAATTATATACACTATGTACACCTGTGTCAAGCATATAATTGATGCTTTTACATTTTCTGTCAAAACGTGCATAAAACATAAAATTTATTTACATAATATAATCTTTATTTACAAAAGTTTTTTTAATTTATTGACGTATTTCCAATTTTTAAATTATAATACCATAGTACTGGTATTACAGCCTAAAACAACTATATGATATTAAAAAACAAAAAGGATTATTAACGCTATGGGAATAAACAGCTTTAAGGACTATAACACATTTTTAGAAAATAACACCCTTAACTATACAGCAGGCTCATTTCAAGACCCCTATCAATTGAAGCAACATAAAAAATACAAAGTATTTGAAATAATAACAAGCGTTTTAGCTGTAGGGATTCTTGTAGAAAATATATTTTTTATACTTCAAAGAACCATTTTAAAGCATAATCAATATTTTGTAGTGTTTTCATTGACAATAACAGTCGCTACGGTTGCAATTTCTTTCTTAATCTATCTCTTATATAAAAATCTGTCATTAAATTTTTCATTACGGGATTTAAAGTTGATTATAGCAACAGAAATTATATTTATTATCTGCGAAATTTTCACAATGACAAAGCCAGCTCCTGTGCTATTTGCAGTTATTTTAATATACCTTGTTTTATTTATAATGTATTTATTTGTATGGGTAAAAGAGTCAGTTAAAGTAAAGGCAGTTTTATCAATCGCTTTTTTTGTGATTTTTACAATAATGCTCATTTCTAGAGTTGCTGATATTCAATACACTGCAAGATATTTTTATTTTTCAGAAAATGGCTATAGCAACGCAGAAAATACTGATACCTCATATTTTTATAAAAAGCCTGTTTCATCATACGATTATAAAAACATTGTAGATACAATAACTACATATGCTCATCAAACGCTTACAATCGACAACGATGATTTTTCGTTTATAACATTACCTACTATAAATGAAGCTTCTATGGAGGAGATTTTTAAGAGTTTAAATAATTATGACGAAAGCTTTTTCAATGATAGCTGTATCGAGCTTACGGTAGTTGAATTAGAAAATCCAAACGATAGAATAAGCTGTAATCATTTATACGCTTCAAATGGATATTCCGATTTAAACCTTACCTACAAATCTTCTAATATAGACAGCGACAACAGCAAAGCTCTATGTGTTATCCTTTTAGAATGCTCTGATACCCAAAGTGATATACTTGAATGTATGTACAGCATAAAATCTGAGTTTATAAATATTAACTACAAATAAAATAATTTGAGCATTTATTGGAATTTTCACTTCAAATTATTAACATACGATTAAATAATACCTAATAAAATTGACAATCAGTGCAAAAAAATGTTATTATTTATAATAGATTAAATTAGGAGGCTTATTAATGGACAATTTATATATAAATGAGCTTGCTCAAAAATGTATAGACAGCAGTACAATTGACACTGCACTTTTTTCAAAATATGATGTACAAAAGGGCTTGCGTGATAAAAACGGTATAGGCGTACTTGCAGGACTTACTACAATTTCTAATGTAATGGCTGTAAAAATGGTAGATGGTCAAAGAGTACCTTGTGCAGGTAAGCTATTATTCAGGGGCTACTCTATAAAAGACCTTGTTAAAAATTCTGGCAAGGCAGAGCATTTCGGCTTTGAAGAGGCAATGTACCTTATTCTGTTTGGTGAGCTACCAACTAAAGAGCAATACAGCAATTTTAAAAAGCTACTTGGCGAAAATATGGTATTACCTAACAGCTTTACAAGAGATGTTATAATGAAGGCTCCTACACAGGATATTATGAGCTCTATAACAAAAAGTGTTCTTACTCTTGCAGCTTACGACCCTAAGGCTTCTGACCTTTCAATTGAAAACGTATTGCGTCAGTGTATATCACTTATCGCTGTTTTCCCTATGCTTGCAGTTTACGGATATCACGCTTATAATCACTACGAGCGTGACGATAGCTTGTTTATTCACAGACCAGACCCTGAGCTTTCAACAGCTGAAAACCTTTTAAGAATGTTAAGACCTAATATGCAGTACACAGATTTAGAGGCTCGTGTACTTGACGCTGCTCTTATTCTTCATATGGAGCATGGTGGTGGTAACAACTCTACATTTACAACTCACGTTGTTTCTTCATCTGGCTCAGATACATATTCTGTAGTAGCAGCAGCACTTTCATCACTAAAAGGTCCAAAGCACGGTGGTGCTAACCTAAAGGTTGTTCAGATGATGGAAGACCTTAAAGCTAATGTTAAGGATATTACAGATAAAGAGCAGGTAAAGGAATATCTTGAAAATGTACTTGCAGGTAAAGCATTTGACGGCAAGGGCTTAATCTATGGTATGGGACACGCTATTTATTCTGTTTCTGACCCAAGAGCACAGGTATTCAAGAAGTTTGTAAGAGGACTAGCTGAAGAAAAGAATATGAATGATGAATTTAAGCTATTCTCACTTATTGAAGAAATGGCACCAGAGCTTATTGCAAAGAAACGCAAGATGTACAAGGGTGTTAGTGCCAATGTAGACTTCTACAGTGGCTTTGTATATAGTATGCTTGGTATTCCACTAGAGCTTTACACTCCAATTTTTGCAGTTGCAAGAATTGTAGGCTGGAGTGCTCACCGTCTTGAAGAGCTTATCAATGTAGATAAAATTATTCGCCCTGCTTACAAGAGCCTTGTAGAAGAGCGAGAGTACATTGATATTGAAAACAGAGAGTAATTATCAACAATTTAACAATATCAAAGGCAGAGCTTAGTACTCTGCCTTTTTTATACCTTTATTCACCAATCTGTGAGTTAAGCTTGTTAACTGATTTTCTTACAGTAAGGTATATAATACCCCATATAATTGCAAAGCAAGCTAAAAATCCTACAGTGAAAAATCCTACGGCTTTTAAAGGCATCCAACCGTTAATTAAATAAATCGCCAAATAATCAATATAAATAACTGACATCTGAATAAGTGCAGCCATACCCTTAGGAATTTGTTCCATCTGATGAATTACTGAAATACCTGCTACCACAAAAGCCATTAACATACTTGACATAACACCAAGTACTACTGTGTTTACATCTAACATTTCTATTACTCCAGCTACCTTTAAACAAGCCCATACAATGCATACTATTGTAGGTCCTGCCCAAGCAAATAATGTACCTCTTTTAATAAATTCTAACCAAAATTTTTTCATAATGAATATCTCCTTTTTAATTCTGCAAAGCATCTTCGTGAAATATAATCTGTGAAACCACTTTTAAATTCGGCATCAACAGCACCATTAAGCAATGTTTTAAATCTGACAATATGTTTCATATTTGCTATGTTTGATTTATTTAGCTTTTGAAAATTACTTGGTAAAATCTTCTCAAGCTCATACAAAGGACTTTTTACTCTATACCGATTCTTATCTATACACACTGCATAGGTTTTACTATTCTCAATGTAAAAAGCCTCTATGGTTTCTAATTTAAGTATTACTATTCCGTCTTCATCATAGCCTGCAATTTCATCAGCAGTATCTTCATTTAAAACAAGAGCCTCTATCTCATCAACGAGCTTTGTTCTTTTATGAACTGTTGCTATAATTTCCTCTTCTTTTTCTTTGTCAATGAATATTTTGAATTTCATATTCTTGTTCTCCCCCCTTGATTATCATTATACACATTAAAATTTATTTGTCAGCAAATTACCGGTCATCGGTAGTTTTTTAAAGGTGAACGGTAAAAAACGATAAAATTAAAGACAGAGTAACCAAACTCTGCCCCCTTTTGCTTGAAAAATAGAAATTTACACTTAATTATGATATAATAAAAAAATCTTCAAATTAAGGATGAGAAATATGAGCATTAAAAAAACACTTGATTTATCAATAAAATTTCACGAAACAAACGGTAAAAAAGAAAATGAGTGTTATATTATTGATAACCGTAAATATGATAATTATATAGACAATAAAACATGGAGTATTTTTATAAATGAAATGAAAACAAAATATCCATTAGCATTTAAAGAATACGGAAAAGGGGCTGGTGATGAACTTGGTATTAAAAAAGTTGGCAAATTCCCACCTAAAATGGCATCATACGGTTCATCTAGCAGAATGATATACCTTCTTTCAAGAGATATTCCTAATTTTTGTTTTGAAAAGAAACTTCCTACAACTATTGGTGGTGTTGCAAATATGGACGGTTTCTTACAAAATGAGAGTATCCAATACTACATTGAAGCAAAATGTCGTGAACCATATTCTTCAAAATCATACATTATAGACAGAAAGTATGAAGAACTATATAAGCACATAGACAATGATGATACCGTAGATTTTAATTGCGATATTACTGTTCTTGATGACAAAAAAATGAAAGTACAATTTAAAAGCAGAGGAAGAAATCTCACTGCTTTTGACATAAAGCAGATGATTTCTCATTTGCTTGGAATAGCTACAGAAAAACTAAACAATCCAACTAAAGATAAAATCAATTTTCTTTACTTGCTATATAACCCAACTAATATTAAAATAGTAAATTCCAATCATCAAAACAAGATATTTGAAGCATATAAAAAACAATTTGATGAATGTAATAGCATTCCTTTTTCTGACTTATTTAAAGTAATTATCAATTATCTACATAGTATAAAAATGATTGGCACTGCAATAGATGAAGAAATCACAACTTTAAAAGAGAATTTTTCATTTCAACTATGCGATCAAGACTCGTATTTAAAAATCATTAATGCATAAATCTGAGCAGGTTATATATCTGGATTTCACCAACTATTGACATAGAGCCTATATTATTACACCAAAAGCAAACACCCTGAACTACCACAAGCAGTTCAGGGTGTTTAGTTTTATTCAGTTATAAAATATTAATCGCCTATTTCTTCATATGCGTTAATTTCTGGTGCTCTTGTGTCCAGCTTAACATATGGTCGGCGTGGCATTACGTTTTCGTATGCTGGTCTTATAATTCTGCTTGAGTTTGAAAGCTCTTCTATTCTGTGTGCTCCCCAGCCTGCAATTCTTGCTACTGCAAACAGAGGTGTAAACAGCTCCTTAGGTAGCTCAAGCATACTATAAACAAAGCCACTGTAAAAGTCTACGTTAGCACTTACAGGCTTGTAAAGGTTCTTTCTCTTAGAAATCAGCTGTGCTGCAATGCGTTCTACATTATTATACAGCTTAAACTCCTCTTGCTTACCCTTTTCATTCGACAATCTTTCTACATAGCCCTTGAACACTCTTGCTCTAGGGTCAGAAACAGAATAAATTGCGTGACCCATACCATAGATAAGACCACTATGGTCAAATGCTTCTTTATTAAGAATTTTCTCAAGGTATGCAGCAATTTCTTCTTCGTCACCGTAATCCTTTATGTTAGCCTTTATATCATCAAACATTCTTACAACCTTAATGTTTGCACCACCGTGCTTAGGTCCCTTTAATGAACCAAGAGCAGCTGCAATAGCAGAGTAGGTATCTGTACCTGAAGATGTTACAACGTGGGTTGTAAATGTTGAGTTGTTACCACCACCATGCTCAGCGTGTAGCACTAAAGCCATATCAAGTAGCTTAGCCTCAAGAGGTGTATACTGACAATCTGCTCTTAGCATATACAGAATGTTTTCAGCTGTTGAAAGCTCTGGCTTTGGAGTATGTATTATAAGGCTCTGATTATCGTGATAATACTGATAAGCCTGAAAACCATAAACTGAGAAAATTGGGAACAACGCAATAAGCTGTAGGCACTGACGAAGTACATTAGGAATAGATGTATCATCAGCGTTACTATCGTATGAATACATTGTAAGCACACTTCTTGACATAGCGTTCATAATATCTCGGCTAGGTGCTTTCATTATAATATCACGAACAAAGCCTGTTGGTAGAGTACGATAGTAGTTAAGTAGCTTTTCAAAGTCTGATAAGCTCTCTCTGTCAGGTAGCTCACCAAATAGCAACAGGTAAGCAACCTCCTCAAAACCAAAACGGTTCTCACTTGTAAAGCCGTTTACTATATCCTCAACATCATATCCACGGTAAAACAGCTTACCTTCCTGTGGTGTTCTTGTTCCGTCAGGATTGTTTATAAAAGAGAATACCTCTGAAATTTCTGTAAGACCTGTAAGTACACCCTTACCGTTAATATCACGCAAGCCTCTTTTTACATCATATTTCGTATATAGCTGTGGATCAATCAGATTATTTTCAATACACTTTTGGCTTAATCTATATACCTCTGGCGTTATAGTACTAAATTCAAAATTGCCGTCTTTCATTGTTAAATAGCTATTCATATATTTACCACTCCTCCTTTAGTTTTTTGAATAACCCCTTATTATGTGGTTAAAATAAAGTAAGACTTAGTCTAGCTCTAAAATCATATCGTCAACATCTTTTCCTGGTGGTATCATAGGAAGAACGTTTGAGTCTGGTGAAATGCAGAAATCAATTAAAACAGGACCGTTAATGCTAACTGCCTTTTCAAGTACAGGCTTTATATCCTCTGTTTTTGTTACTGCAAAGCTATCTATACCAAAAGCCTTAGCTGCAGCTGTAAAATCTGTTGCTCTGTGAGGATCTGTTGCTGAAAATCTTCTGCCATAGAATAGCTTCTGCCACTGTCTTACCATACCAAGAACTGTATTATTAAACACCATAATTACAACAGGAATGTTATAGCTTTTTAGTGTTACCATTTCATTCATATTCATATGGAAGCTACCGTCACCAGTGATAAGGAACACTCTCTTATCCTCACAGCCCATAGATGCACCAATAGCAGCACCCATACCGTAGCCCATTGTTCCTAAGCCACCTGATGTAAGGAATGTTCTTGGAGCTCTGAACTTACACTCCTGTGCAGCCCACATTTGGTGCTGTCCAACATCTGTTACAACTATGTCGCTATCTTTTCTTAGTGCTTCAAGCTCTTTTATTATTTCCTGTGGAGTGATATAATCTCCTATTTTCTTTTCTGTTGTTGTAGTATAGTTGCTTAGCTCCTGCTTCCAAGCGTCGTGATTCTGCTGTGCTAAGCCTGATTTAAGTGCTGTTAATGAATCCTTAAGGTTGCCAATAAGCCATTTGTCAACCTTTACATTCTTGTTAATCTCTTTTTCATCTATATCAAGGTGAATAATTGTAGCGTTTGCACCAAACTTTTCAGTGTCGCCTGCTACTCTGTCAGAAAATCTTGCACCTGCTGCAATGATAAGGTCTGCATTCTTTATAGCCATACCTGTTTCTACTGCACCGTGCATACCAAGGTTACCTGCAAATAGTGGGTGATTAGCAGAAATACTACCCATACCCATAAGTGAACAGCATACTGGAGAATCTAAAAGCTCTGCAAGTGCTGTAAGCTCATCTGAAGCATTGCTAAGAATAACGCCACCACCTGCATATATAACAGGCTTTTTACAGCTCTCAAGTGCCTTTATAATATCTGCAACATCACTTTCAGCTGGTGTAGCTGAAGCGTCAAGTGCCATAGGCTCTGACTTTATGTACTCTGTTTTCATAGCTGTGATATCCTTAGGAATATCAACAAGTACAGGACCCTTTCTGTCGCTACCAGCTATTTGGAAAGCCTTGCGTAGAGTTGGTGCAAGCTCTTCCATTGAGCTTATCTGAAAGCTTGCCTTTGTAACAGGCTTAACTACCTCTGCAATATCAATTTCCTGAAAGCTTGACTTACCAAGCAAAGCTCTACCTACATTACCTGTAATAGCTACTACAGGAATACTATCCATAAACGCTGTTGCAATACCTGTAACAAGGTTTGTAGCACCTGGACCAGATGTTGCAATAACAACACCTGTTTTTCCTGTGGCTCTTGCGTAGCCATCTGCTGCGTGTGCAGCACCCTGCTCGTGAGCTGTCATAATATGTCTAATCTTGTCACTGTACTTATATAGTGCGTCGTATATCTCAAGCACTGCACCACCTGGATAACCAAAAACTGTGTCAACTCCCTGCTCAAGTAAGCACTCTGCAATAATTTCAGAACCCTTTAACTCCATTTATTCAACAATCCTTTCAATAATAATTCTTTTTTATTTTTTACATACTTATTATGAAAATTTTTCATTTTAACCTTACTTACTACTATAAGAGTATAGTAAGACAGCATACATAAATTTTATACTTTTGTCCAGTATTTGTCAAGGTTATGCATTATGTGACAATCAATATACAATAATTTTGCATAAAAATACAGCATCATAAGCTTTCTGAAAGGAAAATAGCAATGAATAACCATAGCATTTTTGGAATGTCAACAAAAGCAGTTTTACTGTACAGAATAAGGATAATTATAATTGCTTCTGTAATAGCATTTTTTTGTGGTGTATTAATGGCTTTTTTTACATTATTTTCTTTTATATTAAGCATAGCTATTTCATTCTTTATTGCCATTAGCTTTTTTTGGTACCCTGCTTTACTGTATAAAAATTATAGTGTAAAAATTACAGAAGATATGCTGTGCGTAACAAAGGGTGTGATTTTTCTGCGAGATTACCACACTAATATAGCAAGCATATGCTATATAGGTAAAATTACAACACCATTACAACGCTTTTTCGGGATATTTTCATTGTGTCTTTATACAAGAAGTGGAAAAATCTATCTTTCAAACCTTGAAGCTATTCCCAGTGCTTTAAAGAATTTTATAAATGAGTAAAAATAATCTAACAGCTAAGCCACATATATTCACCTTTTATCATATATTTTCAAAGGGATTTTTCCTTCTTACATTTCCTTTTTTACAGCAGATTTTTCTTCATCCCGAAAGCATATGGCAACAGATAAATTATACAATTTTTAATGTTCTTTTTATAGTTACACTTATAACTATAATCTGCCTTGAATACAAACAGATATCATATACACAAAATACAAACAGAGTAATGCTGGGCAAGGGCTTATTTCAGCATAGTCTTACACTACTGCCTACTAATGAGGTTACGGCTATAAGCGTAAGCAGAAATATAGTACTGTGGCTTGCCCATTGTTGCAGAGTTTATATGAGTAGCAGTGCCTGCTGTAAATCACAAAAAACAGAGCTTTTTGTTACAAACAGCTCTGCAAAGAAAATTATAGAATTTTCCACCGATAAAAAGGAACAGCATATAATTTACAAAAGCAAAATAATCTACCCTGTTTTAATGTCGCTTACACAGTCAAATTTTCTTACAGGCACCTTTGCACTTTCTGTAATTTTCAGGAGGCTTGGCGATGTGCTTGGCGAAGAGCTTGCAAAAAATGTTATTGAAAGCATAAATTTTTTACCATATCTTCTGGCTATGGGCTTACCACCTGTATTTTCGTATGTAGGTGGCTTTATATTTGCAGGCTTTTTATTCGGTCTTATTACTCAAATCTTCAACAATCTTAACTTTACATCATTCTGTAATGATAAATTTATATTTGTATATAAGGGCTTATACCGAAAAAACATATTGGCTGTACGAAAAAGCTTTTTAAATGGTGTGCTTATAAAGCAAACACTTTTAATGAGCATAGTCAAAATATATACAATATCACTTATATATATAGGGATTAAAAACGATAAAAACAGTGGTGTGTATGCCCCTGTGGCAAGAAAACACAGGCTAAAGGAATATATTTCTCCTGTTATTCCTATAGAGGACTACCACACAAAAATAAAGCCTGCTCATAGCTCCTTAAAATCCTACCTCTATACCCCACTTATATATCTGGCTATAGCCATAGCCTTATGTGTTTTATCATATAAAAATTTTTACATCAGCTTTGTTGTAAGATTTATAGCTGTTATACTCACCCCCTTTGGAGTGCTTTGGGTGTGGTTTAGAATAATTGCATATAAGCACTGTGGCATTGCAGTATCTGACAGCACAATAAAGCTTTGCTATTATAAGCATCTGAATTTTTTTACCGCAATAGTCAAGCGTAGTGCTATAACAAAGGTGGTAATAAGAAGAAGTATATTTCAACAGCCCTACAACAAATGCCATATGATATTCTATATATGCGATAAAAAAAGAATTAAAATAAAGCTAAAGCACCTTAATTATAATGACGCTATAAAGCTAATTAATTTAGATAAAATACCCTAAATAAACCCACAATTCCACAATAAGGTAAAAACATTTGCCGTTTATACTCAAAAACACTGGATTTTGAAAACTGTTTGTGATACAATGAAGTGTAATATAAATCATTTTCATTTGATTGGTTTTGAAAGGTGAGTTTATTTATGTACAAGATAGTAAGAAAAGAAGTGCTTAATCCTACTGTTACACTTATGGAAATTGACGCACCACTTGTTGCTAAAAAGGCAGAGCCTGGTCAGTTTATCATTCTACGTGTAGACGAGGACGGCGAAAGAATTCCACTAACAGTAGCTGATTTCGACAGAGAAAAGGGTACTGTTACAATTATTTTCCAGATTGTTGGTGCTACAACAGAAAAGCTTAACCATAAAGAAGAAGGCGAGTTTATTTCTGACTTTGTTGGTCCTCTTGGTGTTGCTTCTCATACAGACGGCTTAAAGAAGGTTGCTGTTATTGGTGGTGGCGTTGGTTGTGCTATTGCATACCCAATTGCTAAGAAGCTTCATAATCAGGGCTGTGAGGTGCACAGTGTAGTTGGCTTTAGAAATAAAGACCTTGTAATTCTTGAAAAAGAGTTTGATAATGTAAGCGATATTCTAAAAATTATGACAGATGACGGTAGCTACGGCGAAAAGGGCTTAGTAACAAACGCTTTACAGGCTCTTATAGAGTCAGGTAATCAGTATGACGAGGTTATCGCAATTGGTCCACTAATAATGATGAAGTTTATATGTAAGCTTACAAAGGAATACGGCATTAAGACTGTTGTAAGTATGAACCCTATTATGATTGACGGCACAGGTATGTGTGGTGGTTGCAGACTTACAGTTGGTGGCGAAACAAAGTTTGCTTGTGTAGATGGTCCTGACTTTGACGGTCATCTTGTAGACTTTGACGAGGCTATGGAGCGTGGCTCAATGTATAAGGATTTTGAGCGTCACGCACACAGCGAGACCTGTAACCTATTCAAGAAGGAGGTTAAATAATTATGCCTAATATGTCTTTAAAGAAAAATGAAATGCCTTCTCAGGAGCCTAATGTAAGAAATAAAAACTTCTTAGAGGTTGCACTTGGTTATACAGAGGAAGTAGCTATTGACGAGGCTCAGCGTTGTCTTAACTGTAAGCACAAGCCTTGCGTAAGTGGCTGTCCTGTACATATCAACATTCCTGCATTTATTCAAGAGGTTGCAAAGGGCAACTTTGATGGTGCTTATGATATAATTTCAGAGTCAAGCTCACTACCTGCTGTATGTGGTAGAGTATGTCCACAGGAGTCTCAGTGTGAGCAGAAGTGTGTTCGTGGCATTAAGGGCGAGGCTGTTGGTATTGGTAGACTTGAGCGTTTTGTAGCTGACAGACACAACAGCAAGGAAGATGTTGTAGTTGAAAAGCCACAGTCTAACGGTCACAAGGTTGCTATTATCGGTTCTGGTCCATCAGGCTTAACCTGTGCTGGTGACCTTGCTAAAAAGGGCTACGAGGTAACTGTATTTGAGGCACTTCACCTAGCTGGTGGTGTTCTTGTATATGGTATTCCAGAATTCAGACTACCAAAGGCTATTGTACAGAAGGAAATCGAAACACTTAAGGCTTTAGGTGTAAAGGTTGAAACCAATATGGTTATCGGTAAGATTCTTTCTATTGACGAGCTTATGAACGAGTACGGCTTTGAGTCTGTATATATTGGTTCTGGTGCTGGTCTACCTAGATTTATGAATATCCCTGGTGAAAACCTAAAGGGTGTATACTCAGCTAACGAGTTCCTAACAAGAGTAAACCTAATGAAGGCTTACAAAGAGAACAGCACAACACCTATTGCAAACTCAAAGAAGGTTGCAGTTGTTGGTGGTGGTAACGTTGCTATGGACGCTGCAAGATGTGCTAAGCGTCTTGGTGCTGAAGATGTTTACATTGTATATAGAAGAGGCGAAGACGAGCTTCCTGCAAGAGCAGAAGAGGTTGAGCACGCTAAAGAAGAGGGCATTATCTTCAAGCTACTTACAAACCCTGTTGAGATTCTACCTAACGACGAAAACAAGGTTGGTGCTATGAAGTGCGTAGAAATGGAGCTTGGCGAGCCTGATGCTTCTGGCAGAAGAAGACCTGTTGTAAAGGCAGATTCAGAGTTTGAGCTAGAGGTAGATTGCGTTATTATGTCAATCGGTACATCTCCAAACCCACTTATCAAGTCTACAACAGAGGGCTTGGATACTCAAAAATGGGGTGGCATTATCGCTGACGAAAACGGCTTAACATCTCGTGAGGGTGTTTACGCTGGTGGTGACGCTGTAACAGGTGCTGCAACAGTTATTCTTGCAATGGGTGCAGGTAAAACAGCAGCTACTGCTATTGACGAGTATATTCAGAATAAAAATAAATAATTTATGTTTCTGATTCAGGGAGTATCTTAGGGTTTAAGATACTCCCTAGTTATATGCATAAAAAACAGTGTATAGTTTTACACTCTTATCAGCATTAGCACAAATCCTTATAAGTTTATTGACAATTTGTTAATAAAAAGTTAAAATATCAGTATATTTAAGGAAATCAGATTAGATTTTGTTTTAAACTGTAGAAATAGGAGTTGTGTTATGTACAAGCGTTTTTTCAAAAGAGCTTTTGGTATATTTTTCTCATTGCTAGGCTTAATTATTACTTCACCTATTATGCTTATTATAGCTATTCTTATAAAAATAGAAAGTCCAGGTCCTGTTATTTTTAAGCAACAGCGAATTGGAAAGGACGGTAAGGTTTTTAATATTTACAAATTCCGTTCTATGTGCCAAAACGCAGAAAAAACAGGCTCAGGAGTTTACTCTGACAAAAACGACAGCAGAGTTACAAAGGTAGGCAAATTTATTCGTGCTACAAGTCTTGATGAAATCCCTCAGTTTTTCAATGTACTTAAAGGCGATATGGCTTTTATAGGTCCAAGACCACCTCTTACATATCACCCATGGACATTTGACAAATACACTGAGCATCAGAAAAAAATGTTCAATGTTCGTCCAGGTCTTACCGGTTGGGCACAGGTACACGGCAGAAAGCAGGTTGAATGGCACAAGCGAATTGAGCTGAATGTATGGTATGTAGAGCATTTGTCATTCTTATTAGACCTTAAAATTATTTTCTCAACACTACTTAAACTGATTAAAGATGACCAAAACGAAAACGTAGGTGCTACAGTTGTAGAAACACCTGAAACAACTGAAGAAAAAGAAACTACTACAGTATAAAAAACAGATGTAAAGTATATAGCCTATTCGGTAAATACTTTACATCTGTTTTTAGTTTAAAAAGCCCAATTTCAATTAGTACTGAAATTGGGCTTGAGTATTTTTTATTTTATTTAGATTAATTACTTTGTAAGCTTTTCAAGTGCAGCTAGCTTTGCACAAACACAGAATAGATCCATAGCAAGCTCAAGCTCCTCTACTGGAGGAAGAGTTGGAGCTAGACGAATGTTGCTGTCCTGCGGGTCGTTGCCGTATGGGAATGTTGCACCTGCACCTGTAAGAATAACACCAGCCTCTTTACAAAGCTGAACTGTTCTCTTAGCACAGCCCTCGTATACATCTACACTTATAAAATAGCCACCCTTAGGATTTAGCCACTGTGCAATACCGTAGCCACTAAGGTTATCCTCTAGCTTTTTGATTACAGCGTTAAATCTTGGCTCTAGTACAGCTCTGTGCTTCTGCATATGCTCCATTAAACCGTCATAGTTACCGAAGAACTTAACATGACGAAGCATATTAAGCTTGTCGTAGCCTATTGTCTGTACAGCGTACTTCTTCTTGAAGAACTTCATATTTTTCTCTGATGTAGCCATACAAGCAATACCAGCACCTGGGAATGTAATCTTTGATGTTGATGTAAACATAATAGGTAGATCCTCGTTGCCATATTTCTTACATTCATCCATAATATTTAGTAGTGTGTCACCCTGCTCTGCGATATCGTGAATAACATAAGCGTTATCCCACATAATTCTGAAATCATCAGCTGCTGGCTTTAGCTTTGCAAAGCGTGTTACTGTTTCGTCAGAATATGTTACACCCTGAGGGTTAGAATACTTTGGCACACACCAAATACCCTTAATTGAGCTATCCTCGCTAACAAGCTTCTCGATGATATCCATATCAGGACCCTGTGGAGTCATTGGTACTGTAATCATTTCAAAGCCGAAATATTCTGTAATAGTAAAGTGTCTGTCATAGCCTGGAACAGGACATAGCCACTTAATTTTATCTAGCTTGCTCCAAGGTGTGCCACCATTTACATTAGCTGTCATCATTGTAGAGATTGTATCAAACATCATATTAAGGCTAGAGTTACCACCAACCATAAGCTCGCTTGTATCTACACCAAGAACCTTTGCAAAAATCTCTTTCATTTCAGGTACACCGTCAAGTACACCGTAGTTTCTGCAATCAAGACCATTTACAGCCTTACAATCCTCTTTTGAAGAAAGAACTGTAAGCATACCCTCTGAAAGGTCAAGCTGACTGCTACCTGGCTTACCTCTTGACATATCAAGGTTTAAGCCCATATCCTGATATTTTTTATATTCAGCCTGCATTTTTGCAAGCTCTGCATTTAATTCGTTTTTAGAAGTTTCAAGATAATTCATTCTATAATCTCCTTATAGCTCAATTTTTACTCTGTTTAACATTGTAATACAAAATTCGACAAAGTGCAAGTTTTATTTCCTCAACTTGCATTTTTTGTCATTTGTAACAACCAATAGCTATTTTTCTTTTTTTATTGTTTATTATGTTGAAAAAACTTTGTTGTGCATTCTTTTTTTATTGTTTTCTTTATTCATAGCTATTTATAATAGATGTTGGTATGATTTTTTAAAATAATACTTTTATTTGCATTAATTATTTGATATAATTAATTGAATTATTATTTATAGGATGGTAAAGATTATGAAGACAGTTGATTTGGTTGTACCTTGCTATAATGAAGAAGAGGGTTTATCTGTATTTGTAAGTGAGACAACTAAGGTTATAGATAAAATTAAAGGCTACAGCTTTACTTTTATCTTAGTAAACGACGGTAGTAAAGACAACACCTATGGTGTTATGAAAAAGCTTGCAAAGGAATATAAGAATGTTAAGTATATTTCTTTTTCAAGAAATTTCGGTAAAGAGTCTGCAATGTATGCAGGACTTAAATCATCAACAGCTGATTATGTAGTTGTAATGGATGCTGACCTTCAGCACCCACCTAAAATGCTTGTAGATATGTGCAAGGCTATGGAAGAGGGCTACGATTGCTGTGCAGCTAAAAGAACATCTCGTGAGGGTGAGTCTAAAATACGTAGCTGGTTCTCACAGAACTTCTACAAAATAAGCAATAAAATCTCTGAGGTTAAAATGCCTTATGGTGCCGTTGACTACAGAATGATGAGCCGTCAAATGGTAGACGCTGTAGTTTCACTTGGCGAGGTTCAAAGATTTTCTAAGGGCTTGTTCAGCTGGGTTGGCTTTGAAACAAAGTGGCTACCTTATGAAAATGTAGAAAGAGAAATAGGCACAACTAAGTGGAGCTTCTGGGGATTATTTAAATATGCAATAGATGGCTTTGCTTCATTCTCTGTTGCTCCTTTAAGATGGCTTTCTGCACTTGGCTTTGGTATCTCAACAATTGCATTTATTTATATCATCATAACACTTATACAAACACTTATTTTCGGTATTTCTGTACCTGGTTATGTTACAACTTTATGTGCAGTTCTATTTTTGGGAGGTATTATCGAGCTTTCAATCGGAATACTTGGTGAATATATAAGCCGTATTTATATGGAAAGCAAGCATAGACCTATCTATTTAGTAAAGGATACTAACATAAACAACGATAATTCATCTGCAAGCACTTCAGACGAAAAGGCTGATAACAAAGCTGAAACAACAGAAACTAACAAAAAATCTAAAAAAGCACAGCAGATAACCAATGCAGTTGAAAAGGCTGTTGCTGATAACAAAGATGAGGACGAGCCTGAAAAGGTAGAGTATGATCTAAGTTATTTTGAATAATTAAAGAGGTATTAAAAATGATAGATTTTATAAAACAGTTTTTTGATATAAAATTCTGGAAATTTATCGGCGTAGGCATAATAAACACCATTATTGGTGAGGGACTTAAATTTCTTCTTTTTAACCTCTTTCACACAGATGTATGGATTTCGTCTATTATCGGTATGGTTGTAGGAAGTGTAGTAAGCTATTTTCTTAATAAGTATTTCACTTTCAAAAACACAGAAAAGGGCTGGAAGCCTGTTTTAAGATTTGCACTTAATATTGCAATTTGCTTCACACTTGCAAATGTTATAGCCCTACCTCTTGTAGAGTGGTTCTGCTTAACCAACTCTATTACAATGTTTGGCTGGAGCGTTGAAACCTTTGCAGGTAATGCTTCAATGATTACAGCATCTTGCTTATTTGTTGCATTTAACTATATAGGTCAAAGATTTTTCGCATTCAGGTCAAAAGATACCAGCAACGAAAAACAGCCTTAACACAGAATTAAACAATACTAAAATTTTACCACCCACAAAAAAATGTGGGTGGTTTTTTCACATTAAAAGCATCTTCCGTTTTTCCTTTTTTCACAGTCAGAGGTAACCTCACCTGTTTCGCAATGGTAGCAAATTTCGTTTTTTAACGGCTTTTCATTAAAATAATCCTGTAAATTTTCTATGGTTGTTTGTGCTATATTTTTCAAGGCTTCATTAGTTAGAAATGCCTGATGTGAAGTTACTATAACATTTGGCATAGATACAAGCAAAGAAAGTGTATCGTCATTTATAATCTCACCTGAAAAATCCTCGTAAAACAGGCTACTTTCTTCCTCGTATACATCTAAGCCTGCACCTCCTATTTTTTTACTCTTTAAGCCTTTTAACAAAGCCTGACTTTCTATTATTGCACCTCTTGAGGTATTAAGCAAAATTACCCCGTCACGCATTTTAGAAACGGTATTTTCATTAATAAGATGATGACTTTCTTTTGTAAGAGGGCAGTGCAACGATATAATATCACATTCCTTAAAAATAGTATTCAAATCAGTATAGGCAATATCGCTATTTGGTGCAGGGTATATATCGTAGGCTAAAACCTTCATTTTAAAGCCCTTGCAGATATCTATAAACTCTCTGCCTATTTTTCCTGTACCTATAACACCAATTGTCTTTCCTTTAAGGTCAAAGCCTGTTAAGCCTGCAAGCGAAAAGTTATAATCTCTTGTTCTGTTGTAAGCCTTATGCACCTTTCTGTTAAGCGAAAGCAAAAGAGCCATAGTATATTCAGCTACTGCATTAGGTGAATACCCTGGTACACGCATAACAGTAACCTTATCGTAGGCAGATTTAAAATCAATATTGTTATAGCCTGCACATCTCATTGCAATTACTTTTATGCCCATATTATAAAGCTTATCTATAGTTTCTGAATTTATATCATCATTTACAAATGCAACCACACCACTACAACCATAAGCGAGCTTTGCTGTTTCACTGTTTAGCTTGTGTTCAAAAAATTTGAATTTTATTCCCGAATGAGGCAAATCACAAAACCATACCTTGTCATATGACTTTGTGTCGTAAAAAGCTATTAATTGCTCCATAAATAGCACACTCCTTTTTATTAGAATGTGATTATTCTGGCAGATTATGCATACAATTAAAATCCGATATTTCTTTTATTTTGCTGTAAAATATGGTAAAATAAGTTTTAAGATGATTAAAAGGACGGTAACGAAATATGGCTGACAAGCAGGGAATTATAGTAAGACTATTGGGTGGCTTTTATTATGTAGATGTTGATAATGAAATTATAGAATGTAAAGCCAGAGGTGTATTCAGAAAAAGAGGTATGTCACCTGTAGTGGGCGATAGAGTTGAAATAACTATCCCTAAAGAGGGCTATGCTTCTATTGACAATATTCTTACACGAAAAAACAAAATTGTACGCCCTGCTATTGCTAATTTAGACAAGCTAATAATAGTTTCATCTGTATGTGAGCCAGCTCCTAATATGTTTATCATAGATAAAATGACTGCTACTGCAGTAAACAAGGGTATTGAGCCTGTAGTTGTATTTTCTAAGGTGGATTTAAAATCAGCTGAGGAATATATGCAGGCATATAAAACATCAGGTATAAAAACAATAGCCTTTTCATCTGTAACAGGTGAAGGTGCCGATGAGGTTAAAGCTCTTTTAAATGACAATATAGTTGCGTTTACAGGTAACTCTGGTGTTGGTAAATCCTCTTTACTTAATTACCTCTTCCCCAAGCTTGATATTGCAACAGGAGATATAAGTAAAAAGCTAGGCAGAGGCAGACATACCACAAGAAGTATAGAGCTTTATAAAACAGACGGTGGCTATGTGGCTGATACTCCTGGATTTTCAACAGTTGACCTTGAAAGATATGAGCTTATAAACAAAGATGATCTGGCAAATTGCTTCCCTGAATTTGAAGAATATATCAATATGTGTAAATTTACATCGTGTGCACACACCTGTGAAAAGGGCTGTGCTATACTACAGGCTGTAAAGGACGGTGAAATCAGCAAATCACGTCACAACAGCTATGTAGAAATGTATAACGAAGTAAAGGATATTAAGGAGTGGCAAAGAAAATGAGTCGTTGCGTTATTATATGTGCCTCTCCGTACAATCAGCCTGAATTCATAAAATCTGAAATTCGTACAGATGATTATATAATTTGTGCTGACGGAGGCTATGACATTGCCAAAAAAGCAAGCATTACCCCCAACCTAGTAATAGGCGATTTTGATTCAAGCCTTACCCCTGTTGATGATAATATCAAAAAAATAATACTGCCTGTGGAGAAGGACGACACAGACAGTATTTATTGCATTAAGTATGGTATTTCAAAGGGCTACAAAAGCTTTGTACTTTTAGGTGCTACAGGCAGTAGAGCCGACCATTTATATGCTAATCTCTCATTGCTTAAATTCGCCTATGATAACGGTTGCACAGCAACGCTAAAGGACAGTAAAACAAGCATATATTACACAGAAGACATACTTCAACTTAATTGCATAAACTGCACTGTCTCTGTTTTCCCCTATGGTTGCAGTAAAGCTATCGTAACACTTGAGGGCTTTAAATATTCAGCTGATAGGCTTGTAATGACAGCTGACTTTCCTATTGGCACAAGCAATATAGCCACAGCCGAAAGCTCTGCAATTAAAGTGCATAGTGGTGGAGTCTTAGTAATTGTCAATTATCTATAAAGGCTTTACAGGCTATGTACTCACACACCCTGCTCCAGTCTGCCACCTGTAGCCAGTTAAGCACATATTTATTTCTGTCACCTATATACTGGTTGAAATATGCATGCTCCCACAGATCTATTGTTATTATAGGATCCACCATAGTAAGTGGTGGGGTATTCTGCTTTTGGGTGTTAATTATCTGTAGCTTACAGCTTTTATTGCATACAAGCCAAGTATAGCCACAGCCAAAATTAGCAGCAGTACTCTCTATAAGTGCTGTTTTCATATTTTCAAAGCTACCAAAGCTGTCTTTAATTTGCTCCATTAGCTTTGGCGTAGGCATTCTGCCACCAGGGGTCATACTGTTAAAAAATATATAATGGTTATATACTCCTCCAGCATATGTCTTTATGCTTTTTCGCAAGGCTGGTGGAAACGTGTCAGCATACGCTACCAAAGCCTTTAGGCTCCAGTCCTGATATTGTGGAAACCTTGACAAAACCTCGTTGAGTCTATCAACATAATTCTGCATAAGTACAGAATGGTGTATTCTGATTATTTCACCGTCTATATATGGTTCTAAAGCGTTATAGGCATAATTAAGCTTTGGTAATTCAAATGGATAATGTTCATTCATATTTAATCGCCCTTTCTTTTAAACAAAGCAAGCTCACTCTGTATACTTCCTTAAACTATATGCGTTTTTAAATATAAATATTACAGTATCACATAAAATTTAAAGCCGATGCAAGCAAATGCATCGGCTTTTTATACTATTTACGTTAAGTATATTACATACTCTCAGGAGCGGTAATCTTTAGCATTGTAAGAACATTTTTTATAACTGTTTTAACTGCTATACATAGGTTTAGTCTTGCCTGTGTAAGGCTTTCGTCGTCACCCTTAACTCTGCAAGCGTTATAGAATTTATGGAATAGTGCTGCAAGCTGAAGAACATAGCGTGTAACCTTTGTTGCGTCGTAGTCGCTTGCTGCTGAGATAATCTCGTTTGTATAGTTTGCAATATGTGTAATAAGCTCTTTTTCTTCGTTTGTTGAAAGAAGTGCAAGCTCATCGTAGGTACATTCTCTTGCTGTAATTCCGTCATTTTCAAGAGCCTTTATAATACTGCAAATTCTTGCGTGAGCATACTGTACATAGTATACAGGGTTCTGAGAATCCTGCTTAATTGCAAGGTCTATATCAAAATCCATCTGTGTATTAGCTTCTCTTGTGTTGAATAAAAATCTTGCTGCGTCTACAGAAACCTCTTCTATAAGTGTGCTTAGAGTAATAGCCTTACCTGAACGCTTTGAAAGCTTGTACACATCTCCGTCCTTCATCAAACGAACCATCTGCATAATGATAATATCAAGATTATCAGGATTTACACCAAGTGCAGCCATTGAAGCCTTAATTCTTGGAATATATCCGTGGTGGTCTGCACCAAGAATGTCAATAGCTGTGTCATAGCCACGAGTAACAAGCTTGTTGTAGTGGTATGCAATATCTGGTACAAGATAGGTAGGCACACCGTTTGCACGCAGAAGAACTCTGTCCTTATCGTCGCCAAAGTCAGTTGTTCTAAACCACAAAGCACCCTCTTGCTCATAGGTATGGCCTGATTCCTTTAGCTTTTCTATAATATCAGCTACAGCACCATTATTATGAAGTGAGCTTTCTAAGAACCAGTTGTCATATTCAATTCTATATTTCTGCAAATCCTTTTTAAGGTTTGCAATATTAATAGGCAACGCAAAATCACAAAGAGCCTGCTTACGCTCCTCTGATGGTACATTAAGATATTTATCACCATACTTTTCGTTAAATGCGTTAGCGTGTGCTGTAATATCTGCACCCTGATAAGCGTCCTCTGGCATTGGTACTGTGCTGTCGTAAATCTGTAAATAACGCACCTCCAAAGAAGTCTTAAACTTCTCAATCTGGTTACCTGCATCATTTACATAGAATTCTTTTTGAACATCATAGCCTGCTGTTTGTAACACACTTGCCAAGCAGTCACCTAATGCACCACCACGTGCATTACCTATGTGCATAGGACCTGTAGGGTTTGCTGATACAAACTCAACTAAAATTCTCTTACCCTTACCAAAGTCACTCTTTCCGTAATCGTCCTTTTCTTCTATAACAGCCTTAACAACATCAGAATAATAATTGCTGTTAAGGAAGAAGTTAATAAATCCAGGACCAGCTATTTCATAGCGTTCTATATATGTGTTTTCAAGTGAAAGATTATCTGTAATAGCCTGTGCAATATTTCTTGGTGATGTTTTAAAGGCTCTTGCACACACCATAGCTGCATTTGTAGCTAAATCTCCGTTTTTCTTGTCAGCAGGAATTTCAATTATAAAATCAGGTGTTTCTGCATCTATAAGAACTCCTGTTTCCTTAGCCTTTTCTATTGCGTTATTAATAGCAATTTTTAAAGTGTCTATTGATTGTTTTGTTATGTTCGCCATTTTATATTGTACGCCCTTTCAGAAATTAATTTTTACTTATAGTTATTTTAAATGTATTTTCGCTTACTACGCAGGAATCAAAATCAAGTGTATATTCTACACTCATTTTTCCTCCGTTTTCATCTAAATCTATATCCATTTTATGGGTATATACGCCTATTATCATTTCACCAGCTGGGGTTGAATAGTGGCATTGGTGTCTTTTGCCAATTTCAAGCAAAAGCTGAGAAGCGTAATGTCCATCTCTTGTTATAGTTATTTGTTGATTATCTTTTATCTTTATAGTTGTGTTTTGAGAAATTCTTGGGTCATCACGATCATACTCTGTGTATTTTATAAAACTATTACCTGTAGGTGCAACGGTATATTTACCAGTTGTGGTTACCTCAACGGTATCCTTGTCTTCTTCGCCAAGCTGTTGTGTACCAAGAATTTCAATTAAATATTCATTATTTTTCATATGTCACCTGATTTATGTAAATTTTTAAAAATGTGCAATGTTTATCTGGTGTACATCTTTATTAAAATTATCACCTAAGAAAAGCTTTGCCATTTTACTAAAGCCCTCAATGTGGTCACTTACATAAAATTCACAATAGCCTTTTCCTGTTTGAGGATTACAAAGTCTATTTTCTTTTATAAGCTTTGCAGCATATCTGGCAGTTTCTTTTCCTGAATCTATAAGAGCTACATTTTCACCAACTACATCTGCTATTACATCCTTTAGCAGAGGGTAATGTGTACAGCCTAAAATAAGAGTATCTACATCCTCGTCTATAAGAGGCTTTAGATAACGCTCAACAACGGTTTTTACAACAATGTCGTTTCTGTCTATAAATCCGTTTTCAACTAACGGAACAAACAACGGGCAGTCCTGCTGATATACAGTTAATTTACTGTTAAATTCCTGTACTGCCTTTTTGTAAGAACAGCTGTTTATAGTTGCTGTTGTACCTATTACGCCAATCTTACCATTTCTTGTAGCTGTAGCTGCTGCATATGCTGTAGGACGTACCACACCTGTATATGGTAAATGAAATTCATCACCCAAATTACCTGCCACAGAGCTTACCGTACCACACGCAGCTATTAATATTTTTATATCCTTAGATTGTAAAAATCTTGCGTCCTGTATAGCATATCTGGTTATGGTTTCTTTACTTCTGTTACCATATGGCACTCTGCCTGTATCACCAAAGTATACTATATTTTCATTGGGCAAAAAACTCATAAGCTCTTTTACGGCAGTAAGTCCACCCAAGCCAGAGTCAAACACCCCTATTGCTGAACTATTTGACATACTTATCAGCCTTTCATTTATTAGTATCCTATACTTATTCTAAAATAATATTTTACCATAGTCTACAAATTGGTGCAATGTATATTTTTTAAAAATATAGTGACAAAAAGAAAAAATAACTGTATAATAGATATGTTATAAACTCAAATAATCAAATATATATAAATTGAAATATAAGGACTGATATAAATGAATTATAATTTTATGAATTCTATCACAGATAAGGTTGCAGCTGTAATAGAGCCACAGGGCTATCTAAGACAGAATGTTGACAGCACTAACAACTATGCTTCACTTTTTATAGGTGAGAGCAATGCTTATATGGTAATGTATAACCCTACTAAAAAGCTTGTTGCACTTAAGGTTTGTGGCATAGCTGACGGTGAGCCTGACAACCAGTGGAAAAGTATGAATACATGGATATACGACCCTGAAAATGACGGAGCTAAAGAGGCAAACAGTATTGGTAATGACTTTGCAGACGCTCTTTCAGGTGGCAGACCTAAGCTAATTAATAAACCAAAAAAGAAAAACTCTGACGACGGAAATGCTGACCCTAAATTTTTCTGCAAAAGAATGGTTAATATATTCCCTGAATTAAAGGAAGAAATCTGGGAGGAAGAGGACGGATATAACCCATTCAGAGGTGTTACCTTTGTTGAAAATAAAATCGTTCCAAAGGTAAACGAACTTATGAAAACAGGCAATAAAGCAGAAATAGAAAAGCTAGCTACTTTATTAAGCACACAATATAACAATGGCGACCTTGACACTCGTTCTATTATTACTGTTGTACTTTTAAATGGCATTAAGCCTAAGCTTGATGAAAAAATCGAGGAATATCTTTCTGAGGATTTAAAAACAGCATGGAAATTTGCAAAGTGTTACAGAACTAAAAAGGTTAAACCAGAAAAGGCACCAAAGCCATCTGTTTTAGACGGACAAAAGCTAGGACAATAATTTAATAAGCCTTAAAAGAGTCACTTTTATGTGGCTCTTTTTTTGTTTTAAGCTGTACAATTCTAAAATAAATTTCTATTATATATAACCTATAAAATGTTTTAAGCAATTTTGTATAAATATGCTATAGTTATTTTCTCGATTTACAGTTATAATTAATGCACAATTTATAAAAACAGAAAGAAGGGTAAATTTATGGTTTTGAAAAAACTAATAGCTGTTGCATTGTCAGCTGTAATGGCAGGTTCGCTGGCTGTAAGCTCTGCCACAGCAGCTGTAACAAATGTAGCTAAAGCTGGTGCATACTACAATTCATCAGACAGCTACGCTACCTACAACGGTAATGACCTTGGCTTTACATACAGCCCAGAGTCAACCACCTTCAAGGTTTGGGCTCCACTTGCAAGTAACGCAAAGGTTAATCTTTATGCAACTGGCTCTGACAGTGAAGAGGGTGCTAAAATACTTGGAACCTACAGTATGACAAAGGACTCGAGTAATAATGTATGGAGCGTTACTGTACAGGGCGATATTAAAAATATATACTACACCTACAGCATTACAAACAATGGTACTACACGAGAAACTCAGGACGTTTATTCCTTAGCTACAGGTGTAAATGGTAATCGTTCTATGGTTGTAGACCTTGATTCAACCGACCCTGAGGGCTGGGATACAGACAACCACGTGCTTTTCAACAATGCACAGGAGGCTGTAGTATGGGAGGTTCATGTTCGTGACTTTTCAATAGCTGATAACTCAGGTATAAGCAGTGAAAACAAGGGTAAATATCTTGCATTTACAGAGGGTGGAACAAAATTAAATTCCGACACAAGTGAAGATGCAATTTCTACAGGTATTGATTACCTTGTAAAGGCTGGTATCAACTGTGTTCAGCTTATGCCTGTTTATGACTTTGTATCAGTTGATGAAACTGTAACAGGAGATCCAACAAACCGTAACTGGGGCTACGACCCTATGAACTACAACGTTCCAGAGGGTTCATATTCAACAAACCCATACGACGGTAATACAAGAATCACAGAATTCAAGCAAATGATTCAAGCATTACACGACAGAGGAATTTCTGTAGTAATGGATGTTGTTTATAACCATACATACTCCACCGAGGATTCCTGCTTCCATAAAACAGTACCGGGATATTATTTCAGACAGACCTCCAGCTCAGTTTATTCAAATGGTTCTGGCTGTGGTAATGAAACAGCCTCTGATAAACAGATGTACAGAAAATATATGATAGATTCTGTACTTTATTGGGCAAAGGAATATCACATAGACGGATTCCGTTTTGACCTTATGGGTATTCACGATATAACAACAATGAATGAAATCCGTAATAAGCTCGACAACCTTTATTCAGACGGTTCAGGACAAAAAATACTTATGTATGGTGAGCCATGGTCAGGTGGTACTGTTGCAATCAGCAACGGTTGCTCACAGGCAAAGGCTTCTGCATTAAATGCACGAGTAGGTATGTTCTGCGACTCATACCGTGACGCTATCAAGGGTGGTACAAACGACGCTTCCACAGGCTTTGTACAGGGTAACAACGACAAAACCTATTCAGTTGTACAGGGTGTACAGGGTAAGGGCTTTAATGCAAAGGCACCATCACAGACAATTGCATATGCCGACGCTCACGATAACCTTATTCTTTGGGATAAAATTGTAATGAGTAACGACAGCACAAGCTGGGATTCAACCTCACTTTCATTCACAGGACAAATGAAAGAAGCACTTGGGCTTGTAATGACATCACAGGGCATACCATTTATCACAGCTGGTACAGAATTCTGTAGGACAAAATTCGGTGATCACAACAGCTATAAATCATCAGACAAAATAAATGAAATTGACTGGTCAAGAGTTGAAACATATTCAGAGGTTTCAGACTACTTCAAGGGGCTTATGAAAATAAGACAAAACTATTCACCTCTAAAGGGCTCAAACTTCTCAACACCTACCTTCCAGTCAGACTACGGATATGTAGTTGCATATACATATTCAAACTATACACCGGGCGAATGGGGTAAAATGTGTGTGCTTGTAAACAGTGGTACACAGTCTTACTCAATCAATCTAGGTAGCTCAGGCTGGACGGTTGTTGCAAACACACAAAAGGCTGGTCTTGAAAAGCTTGGAGCAATTACTGGAAACATCTATTCAATCCCAGCAAAAAGTACAGCTATTCTTGTTGAAACATCAACCTTTAACAACCTAAAAAATGCAGAGCCAACCTACGGCACACTTACAGTAAAGCATGTTGATTCAAACGGTAATCTTTTAAAGACAGCAACATCTACATACAAAACAGGCTCAACATACCGTGCAATGCCTGACTCAAGTATTCTTTTTGACTACAGCCTTACAGGAACAACAGGCACAACATCTGGCATAGTTGAGGAGGGTAAAAAATACACAGTAACATATACATATACTTCAACAGGTATTGAGTCTGGCTATCTAAAGGTAAATTATCTTGATTCTAAGGGTAACGAGCTTAAAAATTCAATTTCAAATAGAATGAGAGCAGGCGACAGCTACGCAGTTAACCCTGCAACAATTCAAGGCTATCAGCTTGATACAAGTGCATATCCTGCAAATTCTCACGGTATATTCAACGGCAACAATACAGAAATCAATTACTATTACAAAGAATTTGATAATACAACAACTACTGTTCATTACTATAACAAAAACGGTTGGGCAGATGTACGTTGCTATGCATACACAGATTCAGGCGAGCTTCCTAATGGTGAATGGACAACTGCAAAGCTTATGACAAGTGAAGGTAATGGCTGGTATACCTGTGAAGTTCCTGCATCTGCTTGCTATGTAATGTTCCACCCTACAACAGGTACTGCACAGGAGCCTGGACAGGGTGCAAGTGGTTATTATGTAGCTGATGAAGTATGGATTCAAAATCAGCAGGTTACCTTTAACGGTAAGGTAATTACAAGCCATATTGATATAGCTACAGGTAAAAAGATTGCAGATGATGTTGTTACAGAGGCAAGTAAGATAACAAATAACGATACATATAAAACATCAGCAATTGAGGGTAAGAATGTAATTGCTCCTGCTAATGCAACAGGTAATTATTCTGCCGGTGTTGTAAATGTTGTATATTTATACGAGGCTGGGGAAACACCAACAGAGCCAACAGAACCAACAACACCAACTGGACCAACTGAACGTCCAACCCACCCTGTAACAATAATGGTTATGGTAGGTGACACTAACCATGATGGAATTATATCTGTAATAGATGCTATAGCAATACAGAAAATGATAATTTCTGATGACACTCCAACAGTTATAGAAAAAGCTATTATGGATGTAAACGATGACGGAGAAATTTCTGTAACAGATGTAATTTATGTTATGCGACATATCACAGGTGATTCTAACTGTGCAAACGTAGGCAAACAAAAACGAGTAGACACTAGTATGCCTGCTGTATAATTCATAAGCATTGTAGCAATAGTTAGAGTAAAATAGAAATACAAATCAAAAACAGGCAGTGGCTACTAGGGCTTGTTTAAAAAAAGAAAAAGTGCTGGATTTTTGTTGCAAATCGAGGGATTTTCAACGCAGAAATCACCGATTTCGGGGCAAAATAGACAGTGCTTTTGATTTTTCAAACAATCCCTAAGCTATTGCCTGTTTTTTAATAAATTTATTGTAGCTATATTCGTTGCATTTAATTTTAAACATTTTATTAAGTTTATTGCAAATTATGACACACTTTGGTAAAATGATACGTAATTTACACACTATTAAATGTATGAATTAATTTTAATAAGGAGTGAACATATAGTGTTTAGTCTAAAAAAGGATAACTCTCCACAGCCCAAAACATTAAAAAAGAAGCTCATTTATCAATATCTATATATGCTTTTAACCATAGTAATTTTAGTTATTTCATTACCTTTGTTATTTAATTTTATGATGGGTGATAATACTGGAATAGATGGTATTGGTCAAGCATTTGTAGTTAGAGCTATATTAAACATTTTAAAGTATATTGTTATAATTATAGTTTTTATAGTTAATCCAATTAAAATTTTAATTTCTTATAAAAATCATTCCCAAGAAATTCTTTCTAAGGCGAAAAAGGTTAAGTACATAATTTTAACTATTCTTCCTATGTTGCTTTCATTATTAATACTATTGGAAGGACCTATATCAGATTATATGTATCATATAAAATATAATACAGGTAAAAACGCTTATACAGTAAACTCTGATGAATATAAAACACCAAAGGATTTTGAAAGAGAGTTGGATAAGAGAGGTTTTGTTTATAATTCAAAGCCTGTTTTATCAAGATTAAATTCAAAATATACAGATATTGACGAAGAATTCTCTAAGTACTATTATGAAGAAGCATCAGTAATGCCACTATTTACTCAAAGCGATAGTTTTTATGATTCAACAGATTATAACGATATTATCACCTTTGATTCTGATACAAAAGCTCCTGCATATATTTATAACACAATTTTATATCTATATGACCAAAACGAGGATTTACAATATGCTCCTGTAAGCCGTTATGAGGATCATAATTATATAGTTGGTAGCTCCTATCCATTTTATCAAGATTATTATATTGAGTGTAAAATATTATATGTAGATGACGATATTTATGCTATTATAGGTGTTGGTCAAAACCATAATACAAACCAATACTTCGCTGACAAAAGAGAAGATTATCGTTCTTCTTGTGATTATCCGTATTATATGATTTTATCAGAAAAAGATAATATCACTACTTTTTTCGAGGGTAAATATTATCCAGATGGAGCAATAGACAATAATGGTGAGCGTTTTGAAATGCGACCAAATACTAACGAAAGCTCATGGCTTGAACTTTATCCTGTAAGAAAGGTTGATGAATTAAATATTATAACACTTAATAAGGTTGCTAAAGAATTGCAGGAGGGTGTTTTAAAAGACTCTATAGAATATCATTTTGATACAATAAAATCAAATAATTAAAATAATTAACCTGACCGACCAAATTTGATTTTTGGTCGGTCTTATGTTATTATGAGGATAATCCCAAATCTATCTTTATACCGCATAGAGGTATTTTATGAAAATTAATAATATACGCAGGCTTAATTCTGACGAGCTGTGCTTACTTCACAAGGAATGTATAAAAAGAGATTTCCCCAAAAACGAAGTACGACCATATAGTATGATTAAAAGATTAGAAAAAAGCAATCTATATATTGCATATGGTGCTTACTGTAATAACGAGCTTGTAGCGTATGCAACATTTTTTAATCTGGCTGAAAGCCCTGTTGTTCTGCTTGATTATTTAGCTGTACAGCCACCACACCGTGGCAAAGGCATTGGCAGTAGCTTTTTTATTGAATTTAATGATATTGTAAAGACTGAATTTCCACATTCAAAGGTACTAGCCATAGAATGTGAAAATCCACAGTATGCAACCGATATTAATGACAAAGTAACACGAGAAAAAAGAATAGATTTTTATATACGTAATGGTGCATTTTTAACCGAAAGCAGGCTTTATGCCTTTGGTGTAAATTACAATCTGCTTGCAGTATATCTTGACAATGATAAACCAAAGATAAATTTGGGTAAAAGCATTTATGAATTATATCTGTATGGTTTTAAAAAGCCATTAAAGAGCTTTGCAAAGAAACATTTAAAATATTTTGACGCTCAATGAGCTGATAGTATAAAATTTATTAAGGAGGATTTTTAAAATGATAAAACACACAGTATGCTTTAAGCTAAACGACAAAAGTGAAGAAATGCTAAATAAAACAGTAGAGGTGCTTCGCTCTATGGAGGGTAACGTACCAATGCTTAAAGGAATTGAGGTAGGTAAAGACTTTTTAGGCTCTGCCCGTTCTTATGATATCATTCTTACTGTAACACTTGATGACGCACAGGCTTTAGAGGCTTACCAGCAGGACGACTACCACTGCAACGTAGTAAAAAAGCATATGCACAGCGTAATGGAAGCAAGCATTGCTGTAGATTACGAAATATAATATAAACTACAAAGCACCCGATTTACTACATTTTCTGTAATAAATCGGGTGCTTTTAATTTTTAAAGAATATAAAATTAACCCTTATATTCTTTTACCTCTATACTTTCTATTTTAACATCCTTCTTTGGCTTGTCGCTGTCGTCTACCTCAACACTAGCAATCTTGTCAACGATATCCATACCATCATAAACCTGTGCAAATACAGTGTGTCCCTTGTCAACTGCGTTGAACGCACCGTCAAGTGTTGGATTTCCTCCATTTTTCTCATAAAGCTTTTTAACATCATCGCTAACCAAATCTGTATCAAGAGCAAACGCACCATACTGCTGTACATACATATCATAGCTATTTGTACCGTAATACTGACATAGACCTGGATAGATAAAATCCCACTGCTGTTCAAAGGTAGCCCAGCCACCATTTGCTTTAAATGCATCTTTATCAGCCTGATTTATAAAGAACTGACTTCCGTTAGTATCTTGACCAGAGTTAGCCATAGAAACAGAACCTCTTATATTAAACAGATGGTCACTAAATTCGTCCTCAAATGATCCGTTGTAGATACTCTCTCCACCTGTACCGTTACCATTAGGGTCACCACCCTGAATCATAAAGTCGTTAATTACTCTGTGGAAAGTAAGACCATCATAATAACCCTCTTTAGCGTGTGTTAAGAAGTTTTCTACTGTTCTTGGAGCAGCCTCTGGGAAAAATCTTAAAGAGATATCACCCATAGTGGTATGCATAATAGCAACCTCGTCACCCCTTGCTGGTGTGTCTAGCTGATAACCAATCTTATGCTCAGTATCCTTATACACCTTTGCATCCTTTTTAGTTGTCTTTTCTATGTCGATAGGTGGATAGCTTGATGTTTCTGTTGCCTGTGTATTCTGAGTTGGCTCTGTTGCGTTAGTATTGCCACCTTCTTCACCACAGCCTGTTGTGCCTACTGCTACAGCACCTACAACAAGCATACTCATAGCTATCATTAAAATTCTTTTTATTTTAGCAATTTTCATTTTAATATCCTCTTTTCAAATAATATATACTAATTTTATTATAAAATCTTTCGTATTGCAATATACTTAATAAATTTTATAGGTTAACAATTTATGAATAAAATAGGGTATATCATTTTGATACACCCTAAAATATTATGATTTATTTGAATAAAATGTAACTGTAATTACTGTACCCTTGTCAATCTCGCTTTCAACAGCAATCTCGGCATTGTGTAGCTCTGCTATATGCTTTACAATGGCAAGACCCAAGCCTGTGCCACCTGTTTCTTTTGAACGGCTTTTATCTACCCTGTAAAAACGCTCGAATATTCTGCCCTGATGCTTTTTGTCAATGCCTATACCTGTATCCTTTACCTGTAAAACAGCATTTCCGTTTATTCGTGTAAGCTTTACATACACATCACCATTTGTCCTATTATATCTTACAGCATTATCGCATAGGTTAAATACAAGCTCATACAGCTGTGTTTCGTTACCTGTGCAGGTTACATCCTCAAGCTCTGTATGAATAGAGATATTATTTTTCTTTGCTGACATTTCAAGCAATTCTACACTCTCTATTACTGTATCTTTAAGATTCACATTTTTTACGCCCTCAATCTGATACGCCTTGTCGTCCATTTTAGACAGCTTCATTATATCACCGATAAGAGAAATAAGTCTGCCTGCCTCCTTATGTATTCTGCCTGCAAATTTCTGTATATCATCTGTTTTGCTTACCATACCATTTTCAATCATTTCGGCATAGCCCGAAATTGATGTAAGTGGAGTTTTAAGCTCGTGTGTTACGTTTGCAGTAAATTCTTGTCTTAGCTTTTCTGTTTTTCTCTGTGCTGTTATATCCAACAGCAAGCATATAATACCAACAAGCTCTCCACTTGAAAATACAGGGTTTACATAAAGCTTTATTGTTTTTTTGTTAAGCTTAATCTCGTCCGAACAGCTTTCTCCCTTTGAGGCTTTGTTTACTGCATCAATCAGCTTATCATTGTTGTATACCTCAAGTATATTCTTACCCTCACTTTGCAGTATAACAGGCTTTAAAATCTTTTTAGCACTTTCGTTTTCAATAAGAATAATCTTATCAACGTCAAGCATAATAAAGCCCTCTCTCATATTTGAGATAAGCGTTTTTGTCTTATCCTGTTCTTCCTGTAGGTTGTCTATATGATGTCTGATTTTTCGTTGCTGAGATGTTATAGTATCTGCAAACGGACGAAGCTCGTCATATATAGGCTCGTTATTTTTACCCTCTATATTTTTAAACGGTGCAAGTATTTTCTTTGCAAAGCTATTTGAAATAAAAATACTAGCCAAAAGAACATATACAGCTAAAAGCACGATTATTATAATCATCGCATAATAAAGGTGAAAAATACTTTTTACCTCTTTTGCTACTCTTAGTACATTACCGTTGTCCATTTTTACAGCATAGTAATAGGTCATTTTCTGCTCTGTTTTTGAATATCTAGGTCCTGAGCCTACTCCCTTTTTTATAGCCTGCTTTATTTCTGGTCGGCTTAGGTGGTTTTCCATTTTATTTTCATCAAGATTATTATTACTTTCAAAAATTATAGAACCATCATCATCAATAAGCGTTACTCTGTAATCGTTAAGCAGTATAGGGTCTACATATTCATCATTGCTTTGGCTTAAATAATCAAGCAAAACATCTCCGTAAGCAGATAAATCACTATAAGCCTGTTCTGAAAAGGCAAACCATGTAGCCACACAACAGCATATAATAGTAAGAAGTATAGATATACCCGAAACTGCAACAAGCATTTTCGTTAAAGTTGTTCTCAGCTTCAATTTATTCTCCTACCTTATAACCAACGTGGCGAACCGTTTTAATTATAGAACCACTCTCGCCCAGCTTTTGTCTTAATGTTTTTATGTGGGCATCTACTGTTCGGCTTTCTCCACCAAAATCATAGCCCCATACCTTTTCAAGTAGCTTTTCTCTTGTAAGAACTATATCCTTATTCACAAGAAGATATTTAAGCAATTCATACTCTTTATATGTAAGCACGCAAGGCTCTCCGTTTACACTTACTGTATGCTTAAAGTCATCCACCTTTATATTTTCATACTCCAATATAGTAGCACTTTCCTTACGTTCACAGCGTCTAAGCAAAGCCTTTACTCTTGATACAAGCTCCATAACACCAAATGGCTTTGATATATAATCATCTGCACCCATATCAAGCCCCTTTACCTTGTCAATCTCTGATGTTTTTGCTGTTACCATAATAACAGGAATATTCTGCATTTTTTCATTCGCACGAATTTTTTTCAAAATAGATAAGCCATCCTCTTTAGGTAGCATTATGTCAAGCAAAATAAGGCTAGGTATGTTGCTTTCGCAAGCATCATAAAACTCGGTGCTATCTTCAAAAGCCATAACCTCATAGCCACTGTTTTTCAAGGCATAGCTTTCAAGCTCTCTGATATCCACATCATCTTCAACTATATAAATCATATTCATTTACCCTTCTTAAAGTACAATAATAAAAAGCCAAAATTAAAGGCTACGGTAATTATACCACAGCCTTTAATTTATAGTGTATTAAATTTGTAAAATCTATGTGAAACTTAGAATTTATTATATACAGCCTAGTGCCTCATTTATGCCACTTTCTGAATCTAGGTCTATATTTCTTCTACCTGTAAAGGCATATACAACCCATTCTGCAATATTAACAGTATGGTCACCCATTCTTTCAAAATACTTTGCAATCATAAGCAGGTCAGGAGCCTCGTCTGCACCCTTAGCATCTGTTTTTATCATTTCAACAAGCTGTTTCATAACTGTGTCAAACAAATCATCAATTATATCATCTTCACGGCAGGAATTAAGTGCAAGCTCTACATCACCTACCACATAGGCATTTATACTGCTTTTAAGCATAGAAACAGCTACTCTGCCCATTTTTACAGCCTCGTCAACTATTACATTGCTTCTGCTTTCCTTTAGCATAACAGAATGTATGGTGATATCGTCTGCTATATCTCCTATACGCTCCATATCTGTAATCATTTTAAGCACAGCTGATACTCTGTGAAAATCGCTTGCTACAGGCTGTTGGCGTAGAATAACATTAAGGCAGAGAGCCTCAATCTCTTTTTCCATACCGTTTATTTCATTCTCGTACTGCTCGCCTATTTCTAACAGCTTAGGATTATCCTGCTTTAAGGCAAGTATTGAATTTTCTATTGCATTTTCAAGCAACAGGCTCATTTCTATAAGCTTAGTATTTATCTCATCAAGCTGTGACTGATAATAATTCCTCATTAACCAAACCTCCCTGATATATACGCTTCTGTTCTTTTGTCGTTAGGCATATGGAAAATCTTACTTGTACGGTCATACTCTACAACCTCTCCCATAAGGAAAAACGCTGTTTTGTCTGATATTCTTGCAGCCTGTTGCATATTGTGTGTAACCATAACAATTGTATACTTATCCTTTAGCTCCATAGCTAAATCCTCTATTTTAGAGGTTGATATAGGGTCTAGGGCTGAGGTTGGTTCATCCATAAGCAATACCTCAGGCTCTACAGCTAAGGCTCTGGCTATACATAGTCTTTGTTGCTGACCACCAGACATACCAAGTGCATTTTTCTTTAGTCTGTCTTTTACCTCATCCCATATAGCAGCATCACGCAATGACTTTTCTACAATTTCGTCAAGCTGTGCTTTCTTGCGTATACCGTGTGTACGTGGCCCATAGGCTACGTTGTCGTATATGCTCATAGGGAACGGATTAGGCTTTTGGAATACCATTCCCACTCTTTTTCTAAGATTATTAACATCTATGTTACTGTAAATATCCTCACCATCAAGCAGAATTTCACCTGTAATTTTACAGCCCTCTACAAGGTCGTTCATTCTGTTAAGCGATTTAAGTAAGGTTGATTTACCACAGCCTGATGGCCCTATAAATGCTGTAATTTCCTTTTCCTGTATTTTTAAATTTATGTTCTTTAATGCGTGAAAGCTTCCATAATAAAGCTCCATATTTGATATAGAAAATTTATCCATTATTTTTCCTCCGTTAGCTCATCTTCTTTGTAAGCCTTTTTGCAACAAATGAAGATAGAGCATTTATAACAACAACCAATATTAAAAGCACCACTGCTGTACCATAAGCCTGACTTGTATGCATACCCTCGCTTGTACATAGGTACATATGAACAGACAGTGTTCTTGTTGAGCTGAAAATATCTGTTGGGTACTGTGCTATTGTACCCGCAGTGTAAATAAGTGCTGCTGATTCTCCTACTATTCTGCCTATTGCAAGTATTACACCCGACAATATACCTGGCACAGCTGTAGGCAATATAACCCTAAAAACTGTGCGTAGCTTACCTGCACCTAAGCCAAAGCTACCCTCTCTGAATGAATCAGGTACGGTTCGCAAAGCCTCTTCGGTGGTACGCATAATAAGAGGTAGTATCATTATAGAAAGTGTAAATGCACCTGCTAAAAGTGAGTTACCCCAGCCCAATGTAGTTACAAAGAATAGCATACCAAACAAGCCATATACAATTGACGGTACACCCGAAAGTGTTTCAGCTGTCATTCTTATTACAGCCACAAGCTTGTTTCCTCTTTTTGCATATTCAACCAGATAAATTGCTGAAAAAATTCCCAATGGTACAGCAATAACAAGTGAAATCAATGTTATAAAAATTGTATTTATCAATGCTGGCATAAGTGAAGCATTCTCTGATGTATATTCAAGTGCAAAAAGCTCTGGTGTTAAATTAGGTACACCCTGCACCAAAATATATACTATCAAAAATAGTAATGCACCTACTGTAATTACAGCACAAAGTAAAACCAAGCAAAGAAGTATAAAAGATGTAGGGTGATTTTTATACTGTAGCATTTGTTGCTTAAAGGTAATTCTATTTATTGCCTTTATTTCATCTGCATTTATGCTTTTAGCTTTCATTACGATTTTGCCCCCTTATTCTTTACAACTGCAAATAACAGGTTGATTATCAAAATCAAAACAAATAGTACCACACCTGTTGAAATTAGTGCCTCTCTATGAAGGTCGGTAGCATAGCCCATTTCTATTACAATATTTGTTGTAAGTGTACGCACACCAGACAAAATACCGTCAGGTACAACAGGGCTATTACCTGCTACAAGTATTACAGCCATTGTTTCACCTATTGCACGACCAACAGCAAGCACCACACCTGCAAGTATGCCCGATTTAGCAGCTGGTACAACTGTTTTGAATACACTAAACTCCTTTGTAGAGCCTAGTGCTAAGGCTCCCTCGTAATACGAATTTGGCACAGCGTTTATTGCACTTTCTGAAACACTTATAACTGTTGGTAGAATCATTATTGCAAGCAATATAGATGCTGTAAGTATTCCGTAGCCACTACCACCAATGTAATCTCTTACAAAAGGCACTAAAACTATCATACCAAAAAAGCCATATACAACCGACGGAATACCAGCCAAAAGCTCTATACCAGGCTTTATTATTTTGTAAATTCTCTTGTCGCAAAATCTTGAAAGAAAAATCGCTGTCATTATGCCTATTGGCACACCAATCAGCACTGCACCAACGGTTATATATATACTGCCTAATATCATAGGCCATATACCAAAGCTTGCTGGCTGATTATTAGGTGCCCATTTGCTACCAAGCAGAAAATCAAACATACCTATTTTTGCCATAGCCGGAACACCATTTACAAACAGAAACAGACAAATTAAAGCTACTGCTGCAATAGATACAAGTGCTGCACCTAAAAATACACCGTGCATTATTTTTTCTTTATGTTTACTCATATATTTTCCTCTCTTTGTAAAGCTTTAAAGATTAACACAAATCCTTAAAGCTCCCAGGTTGTTACCTCACCTGTATATATTTTTCTTAGCTCCTCAAGCGTAATATCTGTAACTGTATTCTCCTTATTTATTACCACAGCTATACCGTCCTTTGCTATAGCTGTGCTAGTAAGACCTTTTTCAATTTCACTGTCCTTTAAATCTCTTGAAGCCATACCAATATCCAATATACCCTCAGCTGTAGCAGACATACCTGTTGATGAGTCGCTTGTATTAACCTCAACATTCACAGCAGGGTTTATTTTTTCGTACTCCTCAGCCAGCCTTTCCATTACAGGTGATACCGACGAAGATCCACCTACCTTAACCTTACCCTCACCCTTTACACCAGTAAAGGGGCTTGCATTTTCAACAGCTCCTACATAGCCCAGTTCTGCTACAACATTCTGCCCCTCTGCACTTAAAATATATTCAATAAAATTCTGTGCAGGTTCACTCACCTCTGACTTTGTAGCTATGTTGAAGGGTCTTGAAATTTTATAGCTTCCGTCCTTTATACTTTCTGCTGACGGTGCAACACCCTCAATCTTCATTGCTGTTACAGTATCGTTAAGTGACCCTAAAGAAATATAGCCAATAGCTGTATTATCACCCGATACACCTGTAAGCACAGCCTGAGTATTATTCTGGATAATTGCAGATGGTACTGTATTATCTGTTAATGTAGTTTCAGTTTTCTCAAGTACACCTGTAAGCTCAATAAAGGCTGAACGAGTACCCGAACCGTCTTCTCTAGAAATCACTACAATTTCTGATGTTGTTGCAAAGTCTTTATTTGCTTTACCACAGCCTGTAAACATTGTTGTTAATACAACTACTATTAGCAGTGATGTAAAAATCTGCTTTGCTTTCATAAAATAAATCTCCCTTTGTTAAAGCATTTTATATTTAAGATTTTGAGTTTTTCTCTCAAGTACATTAAGTAATATACCGTATTTTTGTAAAATCAATATACATAATTGGGTAAAGCTTTGATGATGAATAGTAAAAACTTTATGAAGAAAAGCCCCCAATTTTACGTAATTTACATTTTAAGCCTTTGCTTTAATAATTTATACACAAATAGCTTGCTAAAAATTCAAATTTATATACCTCAATTAACAATATAGTTGGTATAACTACTAAAAATAACAAATAATTATAGTAGAAATTTGCTAGTATAAATTAAGGGTGTTGCTTGAAAGATATTTTCTTTTATGATAAAATTATCGTATTACTATATTAATGTAAAATTAATGTAGATTTTTTTATGTAAAGGAGCAACCTGATTATGTGTGGTATTTGTGGCTTTACAGGAGAAGTTGTAAGTCGTGATGATGTAATAGAGAGAATGACTAAGGTTATTACTCATCGTGGACCTGACAGCAACGGCTTTTACAAAGAACCTGACAATAAAATTACTATGGGCTTTCGCAGACTAAGTATTATCGACCTAGATGCAGGACATCAGCCTATTTATAATGAAGATAAATCAATGGTATTAACATTTAATGGTGAAATTTATAACTATCAAGAGCTACGTAAAGAGCTTATTGAGCTTGGTCATAAATTTTATACCGATACCGATTCAGAGGTACTTATACACGGCTTTGAACAGTGGCAAGAAAAGCTATTGGACAAGCTAAGAGGTATGTTTGGCTTTGCAGTATACAATACAAAGGATAATTCTCTATTTATTGCAAGAGATTTCTTTGGTATCAAGCCTATGCATTATGCACAGGTAGGAGATAACTTTGTATATGGCTCTGAAATCAAGAGTATTCTCGAATTTCCTGGCTTTGAAAAGAAGTTTAACTACAAAACACTTGATAACTACCTTTCTTTCCAGTATGCTGTTCCACCAGAAACCTTCTTTGAGGGTGTTTACTGCCTACTACCTGGACATTATCTATGGTATAAAGACGGCAAGGTAACAACTACAAGATACTGGGAGGCAAAATTCGAGCCTGATGAAAGCCTAACAGAGGAGCAGGCTGTTGACGAAATTGAGCAGGTATTTGAAAACTCAGTAAATGCTCATAAGATAAGTGATGTAGAGGTAGGCTGTTTCTTGTCAAGTGGTGTTGACTCAAGCTATGTATCAACATATTTTGCTGACCAGAAAACCTTTACAGTAGGCTTTGACTTTGGCGAAAAGTATAACGAAATCAGCTGGGCACAGCGTTTGTCAAATAAAATAGGTGTTGACCACCACTTTAAGCTTATTAAATCAGAGGAATTTTGGGGAAGCATTAAAAAGGTACAGTACCATATGGATCAACCTTTAGCAGACCCATCTTGTATAGCTCTTTACTTTGTTTCTAAGCTTGCAAGCGAACACGTTAAGGTTGTACTTTCTGGTGAGGGTGCAGACGAGCTATTTGGTGGATATACAGTATATAACGACCCAAGAGTTTTCAAGGTTTATCAGTCGATTGTTCCTTACGGATTAAGAAAGGGCATTTGCAATCTTATGAAGAAGCTACCTGACATTAAGGGTAGAGACTATCTAATAAGAGCAACTCACCCACTAGAGGATAGATTTATAGGTAACGCATTTATGTACGACCTTGACGAGAAGAAGAGAATCCTTAAAGACCCTTCAATTGCAACTCGTCCACAGGATAAATGTAAACCATTCTACAGCAGAGTACCTGAGTATGATGATGTTACAAAAATGCAGTACCTTGACATAAATATGTGGATGGTAGGCGACATTCTGTTAAAGGCTGACAGAATGAGTATGGCTAACTCACTTGAGCTTAGAGTACCATTCCTTGATAAAGAGGTTTTCAAGGTTGCTTCTAAGCTACCAACAAGACTAAGAGTAAACAAGCACAACACAAAGTACGCTATGCGTCAGGCTGCACTTCGTCACTTGCCACCTGAAACAGCAGAGAAGAAAAAGCTTGGTTTCCCTGTACCTACAAGAGTATGGCTAAGAGATGAGCGTTACTACAACGTTGTAAAGGATATGTTCAACTCTGAAACAGCTAAGAAGTTCTTCAATTCTGAAATGCTTATCGAATTCCTTGACGAGCATTTCAGTGGCAAAGAGGATAACAGCCGTAAGGTATGGACAATTTATATTTTCCTTGTATGGTATGAAATTTACTTCGAGGGTAAATACGACGTAGAAAAAGGTGAATAATTATAAATCCAAAGGCAGAGCAACCAAGCTCTGCCTTTTTGCAAAATAAAATAAGGTATCGCAAATTCTATCTATTTGCGATACCTTATTTTATTTATTATCTTGTAAACTCTGCTAAATTTGATTGTTCAGGCTCAAGCTCAACATAATACTTACTATAGTCATTTGGCATAACATAAACTGGTATTCGATTTCCCACTGCAAAGGTACTATCAAGGTTATCCCATACCCTATCACTTATAAATTCATATCTTTGCCCTGTAAATCTATCAATATAGCTACAGCGTATCACTTGACGCCTCTTGCCATTAATCTCAATTCTGTTATCAGACATAATTTGATCAACCGTAGCCATAATTAAATTACCTGTTTTATACTTATTTTTTCTTTTCTTCTTTTTATTACTATAGGTGTTTATATTCGCATATATAACAATTGATATCCAAACTACAAAAAACACACCAAAAAATATTCCAGTGTAAGACCATCTTAAACCTCTTAACTCTGTTGGTTTTTCTGGCTTTAAATAAACAGTTATTATTTCACCTTCATCAGGCATACCATGTACATCCTTTGATATCCTCACATTATCATACTCTACCCCATTATACTCATAGTCAACATATACATGCTTTACTTTGCCTTTTTTCGCCGATTTGCGTTGTGTATAGCTATTCACAACCACAGCTTCTACTTCTTCTGCACTTGTAGCAAAGCTAATTGTATCAAATACCACAAAACCAACAATTATCGCAAACACTACCAATACCAAGAATATTGGTATCATAGATTTTACTTCATTAGACTTCATAATTTTTTACCCTCACAGTCCCATTTTTATCTTTTAAGCTCTGCTACATTTGATTGTTTAATCTCAGGCTCAAGCTCAACATAATACTTACTATAATCATTTGGCATAACATAAACTGGTATTTGATCACCCTCTGCAAAAATATCCTCAAGTCTACACCATACCTTATCACTCACAAATTCATATCTCTGCCCAGTAAACATATCAATATAGCTACAAAGTATATTTCTACGGTTATCCTTATTAACTGTAACATCGGAATTAAACGACAATGCCATAAAAAATATACTTATTGCTAAGCAAATTACCCCTGGAATAATTATTTCAAGGTTAATTAATGCCTCAATAATATTTTTGCTAAAACTACAATCATATTTTTATTAATTTACTAAGAGTTCTAAATAATAGTTTCTTTTTCTTTTTTGGTTTTTCTTTTTCTTTTATTGATTTAAAGCTACAAATTGAACATATCAAAAATAATACAGCAAAGCCTGATCCCAACGCAGTTGCAGATGTAAATGTTGCCAGCCTTGCATCTGTAGGATTTTCGGGATCTATGTATATTTGTACAATATCGCCTTCATATACAGTCTTAACTACTGCACTCAATTCAATATGTTCATATTTTTTACCCTCATATTCATAAGAAGCATAAACAAACCTGCGTGTTTTGCTAATAGACGCTTTAGGGCTTATTCGTGCAGTGGTATACTTATTTTTCACTTCTACGTCTACAATCTTGCCTGTAACCTCTACTGCAACCTCGTTAAATTCCTTTTCATCTATAAAAGTATTAACTGTCACTATAATTAAAAAAATGCCAATAACCAAGCAAACTAATCCTGCAATAATATTTTCAAGGCAAACTAGCCCTTTAAAAATCTTCTCCAACTCTTTACACCTCTATATGTACATAAATATATAACCTTACAGATATTTCTCAGGTACATTATACCCCAAAGAGGCTAATTCCTGTGCATACTCTTTATTCTGTAATCGTTTTACAGATTCAATCGTTACTTTTTCTAAGCTACGTTGCTTTGCACCTGTTTTTATACGAATAAAGTCAATCAATGTATAACCTACAAGCATTATTCCTGCTAAACCTAATAACACCATAGAAGTATGATAATAGCCCTTTAGCAGAATAGTATATGAATTAAATAAAACAGAAACCAGCAAAATTATAATTCCAAACAAAAAGCTAAACTTCACTCTTCTCATATCAAATGAATCAGGGTTAATACCCTCAACAGTAATTTCGTGATAACGTTTATCAAGATACTTCTGATTACATTTTTTGCATACCCTTATAGGGCTACCATATTTCCATTCTCTTTCAATATAATTCAAAGCAATATCCTTACCACAATGTGGACATTTGCCAAATGTTTGTTGCATATTATTTCCCTTTCTTAATTAATAAATCCATTAAATTTACATTTTATGAAACACAAAAAGATACTCGTGTGCTATCAGTAAAAAATTATATTTTTTGCTATTTGTTTTCCAAAATCCTGTAGCCTTACAGTTATGCTGTTCTTTAATAATCAGCTCTTTCAGGGTAAAGCCTGCATCTTGAAAAATTCTCATTACATCAAAGCTCATAGGTATCATATGCCCCTTTTGCCTTGTATCTCCCATTAAAACAGCACAGAATTTCCCCTTTTTTAATACTCTATAGCTTTCAGAGGCTACACCTCTCATTTCCTCAAGAAAATCCTTTACCTTTAGCTGTGACAAATCCCCCTCTATACCGTCGCTATACTTGATAATATCTGCATAGGGTGGATGTGTACAAATAAGGTCTATACTTTCATTCTCTATAAAATCAAGATTTCTGGCATCACCCTTTTTTAGATGAACCTTTCCCTTTGCAGGCTCGTACTCAAAATCTACTTTTTCTCTGCAACGCTCTAAAGCAACATCGTTTACATCTACACCTATTATATCTCTGTTAAGCAGTTTAGCTTCAACTAATGTTGTACCTCCACCTGCAAACTGGTCAAGAATTAAATCTCCCTCTTGAGAATAGCGTAAAATTATATTTCTTGGAATATATGGCGACCAGTTACCTCGCCATTTTGCGTCGTGTGTTGCCCAATCTCCACGCTTTGGAAAGCTCCAGTGCGTTGTCATTTCTAATTCAAAATCATCAGGTTCCCACTTTTTTATCTTCTTCAAACTCAATACACCTGTTTCGTTTATTTTTATTATTTTATTTAAATATAGTTAAATTGGGATTTGTTGGTGTGAGCTGTCGCTCACGCTTACATTTCGTGCAAATAATTTTTAATAAAACTAAGTTTGTATTTTTAAGGGACACATATAATGTGTCGGTGTTGTACTTATTTTTAGTATAAACTTAAAGATATTAACT
>JAXJUF010000014.1:0-1546 GCA_036309185.1 Acutalibacteraceae bacterium | reverse complement strand
TAATCTTGAAGTTAGCTTCATCTAAGAAGCAAAGTATAAAAATTAAATATTCATAAGCGTACAAAAAGACCACTTACCGATTGGTAGGTGGCCTTGATTATATTATAACTAATTCAACAAAGTTGATTTTGATTCATTTGAGAATTTCTTAATAAAAATAAACAAACCAAGAAACATAAGTGAGCTTGCTACATTCATAGCACCCATACCTGCAAGCAAGATACCTACTACAACGGTAAGGGAAAGAGAGTTTATTAAACAACACCATTTTGGCAAACAGGTTTTTCCTCTTACAACTGCAATGAAAAGTGAAACACAAACCATCAACACACCCACGTAACACATTGAAGTAGTTACCATAGTTTCAGAAAAGAAAGAAAGCATAACATCGTGAGCTTCCTTTGTAGCACCCGACTTTACAAAATACCATAGCATTGTTGTAGTGGTAAAATGCATAATCGCACCAGGTATACAGGTAAGCAATGCACCTACAAGAGTTACCTTTGATAAGATTTTTGAGTTTGGCTTTAAAAATAAATAAATCTGATAGTAACCCACCAAAACCAGCATCATAGCAATAGTGCCTACTATACCGGAAATTGTAAACTGGATAGGATTTGCACCCTCAAGCATTTCTGTTGTTTTGCTGTAATCGAAAAGCCCTCTAGTATCAAGTGGACCGTTTGGCACAAGATAAAGCATCATATCTCCACACAACCAGCAGAAGAAATGACCGAAAGTACCAAAAAGTAAAAGCTTTGGATTCATAGAACTATTTTTCATTATTAACACTCCTTATTATCTCTCTGTTTAAACTTCTTAAGGTCATTGTTAAGCAGTTTTGCATCAATAGCACGCTTTATGGTGTGGATAAGAAAAATCCCCAGATAAGCTATAACCATATAAACTGCAAAAATTAAGGTTACGACTATATTTCTTTCGAACCAACTAAAAGCAAAGGAAACTAAAGAATAAATAGCTGAACCACCTATTACTACAAACCAATCCTTGATATTAAGCCTGTCAACCTCATCGAAATCTGAGCCTATAAGCATCTGTATCCAGCCTAGTATGTATGCAAGCATAACCATTTCAATCATATGAAATATGTTTGCATCGTGAAAACCACAAATTAGCTTGTAGCCTGCATAAAAGCACAGAAGCATAAAGAACATTACGCAACACTTGATTTCTACTCCGATTTTTCTTGTGAGATATTTCTCAAAAAATGTACGGAATTCATTACTCATCATCACTCACCCCTTTAAGACGCTTTCTGAAGCTTGACGCATAGGTTCTGGAAATCATAATATGTTCACCATTGCTCATGGTTGCATCTATTCGGTTAGAGGCAAGGCTTTTAAGCTTATGTACCTTGTCGATATTGATTATCATAGACTTGCTACACCTGAAAAAGTTAACAGCATTAAGTATCTGCTCAATTCTTGCAAGAGTAAATTCCACACCGAAAACATCAGTCTGAGTATACACAAAGCATTTGCCGTCTACGCTTTCGATATATAGTATATCCGAGCGATTGATAACC